>CAMAYR010000006.1 GCA_945862355.1 Devosia equisanguinis
CAGCCAGCCGAACGGTGCGCAAAGTCACCGATTCAGGTAGGTTCCAAGGCGGCGAGACTATCGGGCAGGTCCTTGTCTTGTCGATCGCAGCCATCGTTGCAAGCCGCCAGAAATTGAGAGAGCAGCACCAGTTCACCGCTCGCGAGGAGCGCGACAATCAATCGGAGCTCGATACGAGAGGCTCCACCGGCCCCACGTCAGAACGACATCTTGAGCCGCCGCGCATGAACCTCGCCGTTCCCCGGATACGTGACCTCGATGATCGTCGTGTAGTCGTTCTCGTCCCATGACCTCGGATAGGAATCCGGCGCGCCGCCCAGCGCCGCCACGAGCCCCGGCAGCTCCGAATGCCGCCAACTGATCACGCCGACCTTGCCGAAATAGCGAGGCTTGTCGCGCAGCATCTCGATAAGCTCGTCGACATCGTCATCGTCGATTTTGGCTCTGATCTCGAGCGCCAACGCAGCGGCCAGCGGCTCCAGCGTTTCCAGTGGCCGCCGCGACCGCTTCGAGGTCCTCGCCGCGATCAGGAATTCCGGTTGCCCGAACGTCGCCGGGATATACGCGACCAACTGCTCGGCCCGCCGCCTGCCCGGAAGCGACAAATGCGGGTCGCGCTTGTCCCCCGACTTCTCCGCGTGTCGCATGACGATGAGGCGCGACGGCCCCGTCCCCGGTGGAAACGGCGACGCGCCAAGCGGCGGCTGCGGCACACCGGGAGGCGACTGCGGCGCCCGCACGAAAAGCCGCTTGATCCACTGGAGCAGACCCACCGTTCAGCGTTCCTCAGCGACCAGAAGTAGCGACTATCGGCCCCTCGGCCCCCAGGCCGAGGACGCGACCGCGTCCCGGCGCAAGTGCGCCGCCCCGGCCGGAGCGCGACTAGCGCGTGAGGCCACAATCAAGTCTCGACCTTGAACAGCTCCTTCTGGTCGGACTTCTTGACGTCGACCAAGTGCCACGGCAGCCCCTGCTTGCCGATCTCGTCCATGAACGGCTTCGACGGAAGCTGCTCGACGTTGAACACGCCCTTACCCGACCAGTGGCCCTGGAACAGCATCATGGCGCCGACGACGGGGGGCACGCCGGTGGTGTAGGAGACGGCTTGCGCGCCCGTCTCCTTATAGCATTTGGCGTGATCGCAGACGTTGAAGATCATCGCCCGCTTCTCTTTCCCGCCCTTCTTGCCGACGAAGATGCAGCCAATCGACGTCTTGCCCGTGTAGTTCTCGCCGAGCGAGGACGGCGGCGGCAGCAGCTCCTTCAGGAACTCGATCGGGATTACGGGATTGCCCTTGTACATGACCGGGTCGATGCGGGTCATGCCGACGTTCTGCAGCACATCGAGATGCTTGATGTAGTTGTCCGAGAACGTCATCCAGAAGCGGATCTGCTCAAGCCCCTTGATGTTGAGGACGAGGCTCTCCTCTTCCTCGTGATAGATCAGGTAGCTCTTGCGCGGACCGACTTCCGGATAGTCGATCATGGCCGAGATCGACAGCGGATCGATCTCGATCCACTTGCCCTTCTTCCAGTATTTGCCGCGCTGGGTGACCTCGCGCAGGTTGATCTCGGGATTGAAGTTCGTGGCGAACGCCTTGCCGTGGCTGCCGTCGTTGCAATCCACGATGTCGATCTGGTTGATCTCGTCGAACAGGAATTCCTGCGCGTAGGCGCAATAGATGTTCGACATGCCCGGATCGAACCCGCAGCCCAGGATCGCCATGATGCCCTTCTTCGCGAACTTCTCGTGATAGGGCCACTGGTACTTGTAGGTGAACTTGGCCTCGTCGCGCGGCTCGTAGTTGGCCGTATCCATATAGTGCACGCCCGTCTTCAGGCACGCATCCATGATGGCGAGGTCCTGGTAGGGGAGCGCCATGTTGATGATCAGATCGGGCTTGACCTTCTCGATCAGCGCGACCGTCTCCTTGACGTTGTCGGCGTCGACCTGATGCACGCCGACCTTGCCCTGGCAGCGCGCGGCGACCTTCTTGCAGCTCTCCAGTCGGCGCGAGGCGAGATTGATCTTCTTGAACACGTCGCGGTTCATCGCGCACTTCTGCGCGACGACAGAGCCGGCGGCGCCTGCGCCGATGATGAGCACGCTGTCCATCACAACCTCCGCTGGGAAATATCACGAGACTGGCAGCACCTGCCGCCGAGACGAGCGCGCCAGATGCGCGGTGAGCTTCATCCGCGCACATAGGGCAATCGCTGCCCCCTTTCAACACGCAATCAGGCAAGCTGCGCGATTAGGTAAACCACAACCGCAAACCGGGCACATCACACCGGGACGACGCGATTTTGCGGTAGGACCACCGCGACGCACGTGCCGACGCCAAGCTGGCTGTCGATCGACAAGGCTCCGCCGTTCGCCGCGGCAAGCGCCCGCACCAGCGGCAGACCGAGCCCGCTGCTCCCGGACCTTCGCTGAGCCGGTGGATAGGCCGCGTCTCCCGTACTGATTCGCGAGAGCTCGGTGGGCGTCATGCCATCGCCGGTATCGCTGACACTGATGGTCACCCCATCCCCCGGCGCGTAAGCCAGAGCCACCATCACTGCCCCACCCGGCGGCGTAAAGCGCACAGCGTTGGCGAACAGGTTGTTGAGGATCTGCCTGATGCTGCGGCGATCCGCGATGACATGAGGCAAGCCATCGCCGATGGCAGCCGACAGCGCCACACCGGCTCTAGCCGCAACTGGCTCCATCGCCGATACAATACCTCGCACGATCGGCGCCAGATCCAACTCGGCGAACTCCATCGGGCCGCCTGTCGCCCGCGCCGAGCCCGCCGATTCGAGAAACGCAGCGAGCACGGCATTGGCATGCGCTACGCTCTCGTGGATGTCGGCGGCATACCCGCAGTATCGGGAGTTGCCCAGCGGCCCCAACCGCTCGTCTTTGATCATTTCGGACAACACCGAGATGGCGCTGAGCGGCGTTCGCAACTCGTGGGCGAGCCGTGCGACATCGAGCGGCGCATCCTGATCCTCGCGCCGCGCAGAACTGTCCCCAACCTCACCCGCGCGCCCTGGGCTTCGACTCACCAACCATCCTCACGCCGTTGCCTTCTTCCGCCGTCACAAAGCGCACCGGCCATCCTCGCCGTCAAGAGCTTGTCTTTGATGCAGAATATCTTCACATCTCCAGCCCTGGCGGAGCGCGCGCGCACAACGCTTCCCTCGCAGCCGGCTCGGCACTACAGTGCCAAGCATCAAAGTGATCGAGATCGAGAGGGCTGAAACCATGGTCGACATTCCGAAAATGGAGATCCCCGACGCTGTCCGTCAGGCTGCCGAAAAAAACGTCGAGCAGGCACGCGTGTCATACAGCCAGCTGATGGAGATGATGCGGAAGTCGCAGGAGCAGCTGATGCGCTCGTCCGAGGCGATGACCGAATCCACCCTCGATCTGCAATCGAGAATGTTTCGGTTCACCGAGGAAAACCTCGAGGCCGGCTTCAAGCTCGCTGGCGACCTCGCCAGAGCGCGCGACATGAAGGACTACATGGAGATCCAGGCCCGTCACGCGCAACGGCAAATGCAGGTATACGCCCTGCAGGCCCAGGAACTCGGCAGCCTCATGGCCGAGGCCGCGCAACGCGCACAGCCGAAGAAATAGCTGCCGAGCCGATAGCGCAGCCGGGCCACCGATGCTGTGCCGAGCAGGCCCTCGGCAAGCGGCAAACAATTGCGGCCTGCTAATGCGCCCCCTTCGGCCACAGCAGTGCCGCGAGCACGATCGCCCAGACGATGCCCCAACCCACCCACGTGATGGTCGGATGTGCCGCCTGCCATTCCAGAATGCGCTTGTGAAGGGCCACGACATCTCCTTGCAACGCTGACTTGGGCTCCGGCCCTGTTCGAGCCGCTATTCGCTCCGACCTGACCGGGACCGCTCGCGAGCCTTCTCGGAAAGCTGCTCGTCCAGCATGGCCTCCAGCTCCACGAGATCGGCGGGCAGCGGCATACCGAACGCCTTCATTTGCGTGAGCTTGTTGTGCAGCAGGAACTCCAGCTCCTCGCTGTCGCTCGGCTTGTCGGCCAGCTGGGCGATCAATTGTGCAATCTCGGCCTTGATGAGCTCGAATGCCATTTGTGTCCTCCGTTTGCCGCAGGTGGCGCAGCGGATCGCGCAGCCGAATCTGCCCACGAGAACCAGAAATTGCCTTGATGCTGCGCAAGTCCTGCCGCGATGTTCGCGCGACGACGCGAAAGAATCTTCGAGAACGGCGGCAGCACGACGCTCTCTCTAACCGCGGAATCGGGCCAGTGAACCCGAACCAGTGAATTCGAACCTCCAGGCATCGCCGAAGGCGCAGCATCGAGCGGTCAAGACAACCGGAATACACCCCGCTCCTGCCCGTCGAGCTGGGCGATGAGCCCTTGCTCCCAGGCGAGATAGCCCCGCGCCGCCTCTACGTTGCCTTCGTGCCGGTCGTGCACGAAGAACAGGTAGTCGATGCAGTCCGCATCGGCAGGAAGACGCGGTGTTGCCACCAGGGGAAATCCGGCATCAGCCCAAGCATCCACACCGCCGGCGAGCACCCCGACCTCACGTCCTCCGGCAGCCCCCAGCTCCGCAGCAGCCAGTGCGGCCGTATCGGCATGGTCCGCGACGAGTACGACATGCCGGCCGGAAACCATGCTCATCAACCTGTCGAGCCGCGGGCGAATGCCCCATATCGCATTTGGAATATGGGCCTTTCGGTACTCGAACGCGGCGCGTACATCCACAATCGCGATGGTGCTGCCCGCGATCGCCTCCGCCAGCTTGGCAGCGGCAATAGTCTGCAGTGGCTGCCCCTGCCACCTCGGCGCTGACTTGCTCCGCGGCAATGACGCACCCGCAGCGATACCACCCTCGAGCACAGCGACCCGGTGACCGAGCTGGGCGAGCCACCGCGCCATCATCGGCGCCCGAATGCCGTCGTCGTCGGCAAGCACGATCTGGCCCCGCAGCACGCCCACCCATTGGTCGGTCGATTGCACGAGTTGCCCGCCCGGCGCGTGTTGGAAGCCCGGCGCGGAGCCGGCCGCGTACTCTTCCGGCGTGCGCACGTCGAGCAGATATACAGTCCGCGCCTCGTCGGCGAGCCAGCGGGCCACCTCGTCGGCCTTCACGAACCCGACGCCGGCTTTGACAGCCATATCTCGAGCGTGAGCTGCACGCTCAACTAGGAGCGCCGCCGGAGGCAGGCTGGAGCTATGCCGGCGCGCAGCCCCACGCTCCAGCTCGAGCCCGGCCAGAAACCACCCCTGCGTTCCGTTCTCGAGCGCCACCACCGGATTCGGCACGCCCAGCGCGATCAGCGTCTCCGCCCCGAGGATCGAGCGGGTACGCCCCGCGCAGTTGACGACGATGCGTGTCGCAGGATCGGGGGCAAGCTCCTGAATCCGCAAGGCGAGTTCACCGTTGGGGCAGCAGATGCCGCCCGGAATGTTCATTCGCCGGTATTCGGTGAACGGCCGGCCGTCGACGACGACGAGGTTCTCCCCCGCCTCCTGCGCCTGCTTGAGCGCCTCGGCCGAGATCCGCGGCGTATGCCGCTGATGCTCGAGCAGCTCGCCGAACGTCTTGCTCGGCACATTCACGCCAGCATAAAGCGTGAAGCCCGCCTCGCGCCATCCCGGTGCCCCCCCGGTCATCACGTGAACATTTCGATAGCCCATCGCCTCCGCCGCGCGCGCAGCACGCCCGGCGACACCGTCGCCGTCGTCGAGCAGCACCATGCGTACGTTGACGTTCGGGGCCAGCCGCGCGACCTCAGGCTCGAACCGGCTGAAGGGCACCGGCACAGCCTGGAACGGATGGCCCTCGCCGTACTGGCCGTGCTCCCGAATGTCGAGGAAGGCGAGCTCTTCGTTGTCCGCAAGCCACGCCTTCACCGTCTTGGCATCGACTTGGTCGGCCATAGGCGCCACTCCGCAATAAGAATTTCAATTCAGGCAGTGCGGCGCCAACCCCACGGAGCTGGCGCCGGAAGTCTCAACGCTCGCGTGTCACGATCGTGTCGACAAGCGCCGGCTTACCGCTCTTGACCACCTCGAGCGCACGGCGGATCGCCGCCTGCACGTCGTTCGGGTTCTCGATCGGTCCCTCGCCCCACACGCCCATCGAGCGCGCCATTGCCCCGAAGTCCGGTTCCGGACCGTAGAGATCCATGCCGATGTGCGCCTTGGTCTCGTCCGTGCCGCGCACCCGCGCCATGCGGATCTGGTGCTCCCAGTCGTTGTAGTAGGCGCGGTTGTTGTACATCACGATGAGGATCGGGATCTCGAACTTCGCCGCCACCCACAGCGCGCCTGCATCGAACATCAGGTCGCCGTCCGGCTGCAGATCGACGACGACGCGCCCCGAGCCCTTGTGGGCCAGCGCGACGCCGAGCGAGATGCCGATCTGCGTCGACGTGCCGAGCTCCGTGCCTGGATGGCGATAGGGCTTGTCGAAATCCCACATCTTGCGCACCTGGCGCTTGAGATCGTTGGCCGACAGCACCCAATCCTCGTCCTTGATGACCTCCCAAACCTCGTGCGCGAGGCGGGCCTGCGTCATCGGCGCGGCATCCCAGTTGGCCCGCGCCTCTTCCTGCCAGCGCGCCCAGGTCTTCTTGGTGCGCTCCCCGATCGCCTTCTTTCGCTTGTCGATCTTCGTCTGGAGCTTGGCGTCCTTTGCGATGCCGGCCTTGACGAGCTTCGTCAACTCCTTGGCACCTAGAACGGAATCGCCGATCGCGCGCACCGAGCACGGCTGCATCCGGCAGTAATCCATCGACCACTTCGAGATCCCGATCTCACCGAAGCCGATCTCGGCCCAGTCGCAGTCGGTCGGCGGCAACGATTCGAGCTGGCGCAGCGCGTTGTTGAGCTCGTGCGTAGCCTTCTCGTAATCCTTGACATCGAGGCCGAGGATCAAGTCGCGATCCTTGAATATCGATTTGTCGAGGCTGACGCACAACGGGTGCTTGTTGGGGAAGGAGAGCGCGTTGTTGATGTCCCACACCGGCGCGCCGACGGTCTCGGAAAGCTCCACGAGGCTCTCGAAGCCGCCTTGCCGCCGGCCGTGGTACTCTGCCATCAGCAGCGGATTTTCCGACTTCATCAGCTTGTCCGCGATGGCCTGGAGCGCCTCGGTATCCGGCATCATCGGCGAAGGCACCTTGGCTGCCGCGATCGGCGGCATCACCACGTCCTCGGTCAGCGGGCTCTCCTGAAGCCCCGCGTCGTAGCACATGTAGATCGGGCCCTGCGGCTCGGTCATCATGATCGAGTAGGCGCGCGCGAAGCTCTCTGGAACGCCATGAACAGATGTCGGCTGGTAGTCCCACTTGGTGTAGTCGCGAACCGCATTGCCCTGGACGAGCGCGGTATGCGTCCAGTCGATGTGCGGACGGCGCTTGGCCTCGTCCATCGGCCCCGTCGCGCCCATGATGAAGACCGGCACGCGGTCGATGAAGGCGTAGTAGATCGCCAGGTTGCAATGGAGCAGGCCGACGAGGTTGTGCACGATCGCAACCATCGGCTTGCCCGACGCCTTCGCGTAGCCGTGCGCGATCTGGATCGCGATCTCCTCGTGATTGCAGACCATCATCGCCGGCTCGTTGTTGCCGTAGTTCACGAGGCTGTCGTGCAGCCCGCGGAACGAGGCGCCGGGATTGAGCGAGATGTGGGGGAAGTCGAATTGCTTGATCAGGTCGACGATGACGTCGGACTGCCAGCCGCGATAGTTCTTGTTGACCTTCGTCGATCCACTCGTGCTCGGCTCGAACAACTGACCCGCCTTGGGCTTCTTCATTCCGCTCTCCTCGTCGGTGCTGGCGTCTCCTGCAGGCTTCGTAGCAGAGGTTTCCCGCCCCGGCCAACACCCACACGCCGGGAAGATTGCGACGGATATGGCCGCCCCGCCCCGTTTGGCAGGAGGAGAGGCTCTGCCTCGTCTCCACATCCGAGCCAAGTGATACCGTCGAGACTGATGTTTGTCAGATAGGCGATCGGCTGGATCTCGACGGTATCACGCGGGCGGGGTTGGCGTCGCGGCTTCCTGCAATGCCCGCAACGCAATGACATACCCGCGAGCAGCCTCGCGGACGAGCCAGACATTCTGCTCGTCGGCATGGGCGGTCGTATTGCCCAACACAAACGAGTGTCCCCTCGGGAACTGCGCTTTTGCCTCGGCTCGGACAGATTGGACAACTAAACCGCACGCCTTGAGCAGGGATACGGCGATGCACTCGAGGTTGAAAGTCATTCGACACGGCGAGGAGGTCACGCTGATCTCGCGCAACGATGGCACAGCCCTTGCCTGCCTACTGATCCTGGAGATCGCGCTCCTCGCCCCATTGAACTTCCAGCTCGCCAGCGTTCTTGGAGAATTCGAAATGGTGTGGCTGCCGCTCTCGGCGAGCCTCGCCCTTGTCGTGTGGACGGCTCGGCAGATCAGGCCCGATGTCCGCATCACCCTTTCCCATGCCACCGGCACCGGCCGCATTGTCCGAATCGCACCGGTCACCGGCACCCGCACGACCGCCGAGTTCGGGCTCGATGCGATCTCGAGCCTCAGCCTCGAGCAGACGACGCCCAGGCCACTGAAGTATTGGCCTTTGAAGGTTTGGCCATTCGACTGGCGTCCATTCGCCCCAAAGGACCATGGGGAATATGTGGTGGCGATCGAATTGCGTAACGGCAGCCGGCACCTGCTGAGTGCGCGCGGCCCCCTTCAGGCCTACCAGGAAAGTGTAGGCCGCTTCACGGGCGCCGCCGGGATCGGCGTCCGCTCGAAGCGGATGCCGGTCGGTTGAAAACCCAACGTTGTCGGAAGCGACCTTGCTGGCAACTAACGTTCTGTAATTTACTTCAGGACGGCTGCTAACCGCTTGGCGATCGCAGGATCGGCCGCGTATGCCTTGGCAACCAGCGCCTGCACCTCGTCTCCCGAGACCGGTACGATTTCAAGTTTGCTCTTGTTCGCCTCGGCCAGGAACTCCTTGTCCTTCATCGTATCCATGAAGGCTTTGCGCAGTGCTGCGACGCGATCGGCCGGCACGCCCGGCGGCGCCATGAATGGCCGGCCCATGGTCTGGCGAGCGAACACCAGCGTCAGCATCTGGCGCTGCTCGTCGGTTTTAGCCAGATCCATGATCAAGGGCACATCGGGCAGATCCGGATGCTTTTTCATGGCAAGCTGGATGAGCACGAACATGCTCTTTTCTTTATACCAGTTCATCCGCGTCGAGATGATTGACGACCACGACCAGGCGCACCGGCCTTTCACCTCACCGCGCTCCATGGCCATCGCCACGTCGTTGCCGCCCGGATAGCCCGGAATGAGCTTCATCTTGGTGCCAAGAACCGCGTTCATGACCTTCGGGAACTGGTCGGTGTCGGCCGATGGCCCGGTGCCGCCGACGACGAGTTCCTTGGTCAGCAGATCCTCGTATTTGGTGATCCCGCTGTCCTTCCAGGACACGCAGACGCTGACCTCGTCATTGGCGCTGCCGATCCAGTTGAACTTGTTCCCGTCGTACTTGGCAGCAGCGACGCCGAGCAGTGGATCGAACGCGGCGCCTCGCGCGACAGCGCCCAACGCCGTGCCATCCTTTGGAGCAGCCGAATAGAGCCAGTTGGCGGCCCTGAGACTGCCAGCACCGGGGGTGTTCTTCGGCACGATCTGCGGATTGCCTGGAATGTGCTTGCCCATATGGCGGGCGACGATCCGGCCATAGACGTCGTAGCCGCCACCCGCCGAGTAGCCGATGTGCAGTTCGATCGATTTTCCCTTGTAGAATTCGGCCACGGGATCGGCCCCCGCTCCGGTCGCGACCGAAACCGCAACAAGGGCAGCGACAGCCGCGCGTGCATCGACAATCCGGGTCTTCATGACGTCTCCTCCACGAAGTTTTCAAATGACCGCCATCAGCCGCACCTCTGCCTCTTGGCGGCCCCGACCGACATCTCCTCCCCCGGCTAGCTCCAGACTGCCGACGTTGGTTATTGCCGGAACTAGCAGCAGGCACATCCCACCACAAGGGGCGAGCCCGTGTGAGAGCCTTCCGGGCTGCTACGAAGGGGGCTCCCCGAGAGCCTCGCATACAGCTATCGTGTCTCGGCAGTTGTATCCAAACACACGGAGAAAGTCATATGACCCAGCCGGGCGAGCCGGTCACGCCGGGTGGCACAGCCGAGTTCGAGGCCCGGCTCTCGGCCATGAGCGCGCTAGTGAAAAGCCTGCTCACCACTCTGCTGCTGCGCGGGCTGCTCACACGGGCCGAAATCGCGCCACTGATAGCCGACGCAGAGGCCCTGATGGGCACCGGCGCCGATGCTGCCAAGACCGAGCTGCGCGCGATCGAGGCCGACCTCCCGGGCTACATGCGCGAGGCGATGGGTCCGCCGCCAGACGACGACGAACACGATCACTGAAAGCAAAGGGACGAGCAGCCCCCTGCCGCGGCCGAGTGTGGACCAGCGAGGCAGGGGTTACAACCCGCCGCGCGAATTACGACCTGACGACTTGACCACTGAACGACACTTCAACACGACAATTCGAAAAGCCGACAATTCAAGGAGCACCCAGGATGGAAATCGCCCTCTACTACGCCCCGATCACGTGCGCGATGGTTCCCTACATCAACATGACGGAGGCCGGCGTCCCCTTCGAGGTCAGGCTGATCAATATGCGCAAGCAGCAGCATATGTCGCCCGATTACATGAAGCTCAATCCCAAGCACAAGGTTCCGCTGCTCGTGGTGGATGGCAAGACGCTCACCGAGAACGTCGCGATCCAACAGTTCATCGCTCGCAGCTTCCCCGCCGCCAGGCTGCTGCCTTCCGACACATGGAATGAGATGCAGGCCATCGCGCTCATGTCCTGGTGCTCGGCTGGTATCCATCCGTTCCTGCGCAACATCAATGGCCCACCGAAGGTCTGCGACGTCCCCGGCACCGAGGAGAGCGTGACCAGGCTTTCCGCAGCCATGCTGCACGAGAGCTTCGCCATTCTCGACGGCAAGCTCGCCGGTCACGACTACTTCTTCGACCACTACACCGCCCCGGACGCCTACTTCTTCTGGTGCTGGCGCCGTGCCGAGCAGCTTGGCCTCGACCTGTCGAGCTACAAGAGTTGCACTGCCCACCACGCCCTCATGAAGGAGCGCCCTAGCGTGCGCAAGCTTCTCGCGTTCGAGCAGGACACCCTGGACGGTTTCGCCAAGGCCGCTTGATCTGCCCGACACCAAGGGAGGCGGCGACCGGCTTTCGAGGCCACGGCCGCCTCCAAGTCGACGCCTGAATGAGAAAGCACGCCACAGATGCAAAACGACCCCTTCGCGGCAAGCCACTTCGCCAAGGTCCGGCTCCCGCCCCAGGATGCAGAGCCGTTGCCGCATTGGGCCTACACGTCTCAATCCTGGTTCGAGCGCGAGCGTGAGCGGATCTTCGCGCGGTCCTGGAACTACCTCGGCCATGTCAGCCAGTTGCCGAAGGCGGGCGACTATTTCACCGTGGAGGTCGCCGGAATTCCGCTCATCGTCGTGAAGGGCCAGGACGACGGGATCCGCGCCTTCTTCAACTCGTGCCGGCACCGTGGCACGAAGCTGTTGAGCGGAGAGGGCCAGACCCGGCTCATTCGTTGCCCCTATCACGCCTGGGCCTACGATCTTTCAGGCGCCCTCCAGGCAGCACCGCTTGTGGAGGAGGACGTGGCGGCGCGCAAAAGCGAGCTGGGCCTGCACGCCACGCGGCTCGAGATCCTCGACGGCTTCATGTTCGTCGCCTTCGACGCCGCACTGCCGTCCGTCGCCGAGACGATGGGTAGCCTGTCGGAGGAATGGCGCGGCTACGACACGGCTAACCTCGTATGCACCCGCCGCCGCAAGTGGGACGTGAAAGCCAACTGGAAGCTCTGGTACGAAAACTACAACGACAGCCTTCACGTGCCGTTCGTCCATCCCGGCTCGCTCGCAAAGCAGAAGGTGACAGGCCGTCAGCGCGCGTCACAGGTCGAGACCGACGGCGCCTATATCGCGCATTTCACGATGCACAACGGCAGCCGCGGACTGATCGAAGATGACCAGAAGCACGCGCTGCCACGCTTTCCAGATCTTTCGGGCCGCTATGTCGAGGGCACCTATTATCCCTGCCTGCTGCCCGCGACACTGTTCGGAATGACGATTGATTGCGTATGGGTCTTCGAACTCTACCCTGTCGCGCCCGACCGCACGACGCTGGTCGCCTCCTCGTTCTTCTCGCGCGAGCAGGTCGCACGTTCCGATTTCGCTCAGAAGGCGCCGTACTACTACCGCCGCACCGACACCATCGTGCCGGAGGACAACGCGGCGGTGGAGCGCCAGCAGGAAGGCCTTTGCCTACCCGTCGGCCTGTCCGGCAAATTCACCCACATGGAGACGCTCTGCCACGCCTTCGACAACTGGGTGCTCGACCAGATGGTGACAGGATAGACCGCCAGCGCTGGAGCCTTTTGTTTCTCACGATCCACCCAGGCCCGCCCAGCCCCCCATTCGCCCCACACGAGCCGAAAGGATGCACCGACGATGAGCAGCCAGTCCGACTACACGCCACCGAAAATCTGGAAATGGGAGCAGCCCAGCGGCGATAGCGGATGGCGCTACGCCGCCCTGAACCGCCCCGTTGCGGGAGCCACGCATGACGCCGAGCTGCCCGTCGGCAAGCACCCGCTCCAACTCTATTCGCGCGCCACACCCAACGGCGTGAAGGTCACGGTGATGCTCGAGGAGCTGCTCGCCGCCGGCCACAAGGGCGCCGAGTATGACGCCTGGATGATCGACATCGGCAAGGGAGACCAGTTCGGCAGCGGTTTCGTGGCGGTCAACCCGAACTCCAAGATCCCCGCCCTGATGGATCGCAGCGGCCCCAAGCCCCTTCGCGTTTTCGAATCCGGCGCCATCCTGCTCTATCTCGCCGAAAAATTTGGCGCATTCCTACCCAAGGACGCCGACAAGCGCACCGAGACGCTCAACTGGCTGTTCTGGCAGATGGCGAGCACCCCCTACATCGGGGGCGGCTTCGGTCACTTCTATCACTACGCGCCCGTCAAGCTGCAGTATGCGATCGACCGTTTCACGATGGAGGCCAAGCGCCAGCTCGACGTGCTCGACCGCCAGCTCGCTGACAACGAGTTCATCGCCGGCGACGAGTACACCATCGCCGATATGGCGATCTGGCCTTGGTATGGCAGCCTCGCACAGGGCACGCAGTACGGCGCGGGCGAGTTCCTGCAAGTCCACGAGTACAAGCACCTCGGCCGCTGGGAGAAGACGATCGGCGCACGCCCAGCCGTCAAGCGCGGCCGCATGGTGAACCGCGCGATCGGCAATCCCTCCGAGCAGCTTCACGAGCGCCACGACGCCGCCGACTTCGACACTAAAACGCAAGACAAATTCGCGAAGTAGAACCCCGCGCTGTTCCAACGAGGCAAAGTTCCAGTCCCGTCGAGCCGACCGCTCGGCGGGACTTTCTCATTTCATCGCCGCCGGCCTGACACCGAGTTCGCGCTCGAAACGCTCGCAATAGCGTGGCCAGACCTCCGGATTGACGAGCCGCGGCGGCACCTTTCCCGCGAAAAGGTCGATCCATTGCTCTGCCGCCGCCCGCGCCATCTCGTGCATCGCCTCGTGCGTCACACCGGCGATGTGCGGCGAGGCGATGACGTTGTCGAATTGCAGCAGCGGATGGGTTGCCGGCGGAGGCTCCACCAGAAACACGTCGATGCCGGCCCCCGCGATTTGCTTCTTCGACAGTGCATCCGCCAACGCATCCTCGTCGTGGATGCCGCCCCGCGCCGTGTTCAGGTAGAACGCACCGGACTTCATTCGCGCGAACTGCGCCGCCCCGATCATGCCGAGCGTCTCCGCACTGCGCGGGCAATGCACGGTGACGAAATCCGACTGCGCCAGCAGTTGGTCCAGCTCCACCTTCACCGCCCCGCGCGCCTTCACTTCATCCGCCGAAAGATAGGGATCACACGCCAGCACGCGCATCCGCAGCAGGCCGCCGCACAGCTCCGCCACCCGCGTGCCGATGTGCCCGATGCCGACGATGCCGACCGTCTTGCCGAGAACGTCGTTGCCCGTGAACGCATAGCGGTCGACATAGGTGCCCGTGCGCAGCGCCTTGTCGGTGATCCCGATCTTCTTTGAAAGCGCGATCATCAGGCCCAGCGCATGTTCGGCCACCGCCTCCTTGTTGGTCCCGGTCTGGCACACGACGATCACGCCGGCCTTCGTGCAGGCTTCGACATCCACCATGTCGTAGCCAGCCCCAGTCGAGGAAATCGCGAGCATACGGGGACACTTGGCCAGCAGCGCCGCGTTTCCGAACCACGGCTCCCTGAGATCGCCCCGCGGCAGGATCTGATAGCCGTGCGCCCGTGAAAGCTCCGTCCAGTTGTCCGCCTCGGGAGTGGCGAATTGCAGCTGCACGAGCTCGATGTCGGGCTCCTTGCCGAGCATCTCGACGGCAACGGGATCGATCCACTGCTCGAAATACGCCAGGCGCTTCACGTTTGCCGTCATCTGATTTGGCTCCCCCCCGGAAAACTAACTCCGGAAAACTAACACCGGAAAAAATCGCGTGGCGAATTGGTCGTTTCTCGGCCAAGCATGTCTTCGCAAGGCCGAACTCCACCGTCAATCGCATGGCTCGGCGTAATGGCCGATGACACGGCGTTGACCTGGAAGGAGATTGTGGCACAGTCCCCCGCCTGAACCTGATCACCGGAGTCTTCTATGAGCTACGAAATTCTGATCCGCGGCGGAAATGTCGTCGACGGCAGCGCGGCACCCGGCCGCACAGCCGATATCGCCATCGCGGGTGGAAAAATCGTCGCCATAGGCCCCGATCTCCCTGGCCGCGCTGAAAAGGTTATCGACGCCGGTGGCCTTGCCGTCGCCCCCGGCTTCATCGATATCAAGACGCATTCGGACTTCACGTTGCCGATCAACCCGAAGGCTGAAAGCAAGGTCCGCCAGGGCGTAACCACCGAGATCATCGGCCACTGCGGCTTCTCGGTGGCGCCCGTGCTGCCGGGCAAGGTCGAGCTGCTGCGGGATTACCTGAGCCCCAGCGCGCCCTGGCTACCCTTTCGCGAGACGAGCTTCCCCGACTATCTCGACACATTCCCCGCCACCGCAGTGAACGCTGGCATGCTCGTCGGCCACAACACGCTGCGGCTGATGGTTATGGGCATGGACGACCGCGCACCTACCAAGGCCGAGCTCGACGCGATGATCGCGCTGCTGGAGGATGGCCTGAAGGCCGGCGCGCTTGGAATGTCTTCCGGCCTGTTCACCTCGCCCGGCTCATACGCCAAGTCGGACGAGTTGATCGCCTTCGGCCACGTATTGAAGCGCTACAACGCGCTTTACTTCACCCACCTCCGCGACGAATCCGACGGTGTTCTGCAATCGGTCGCCGAGGCCATCGAGCTTGGCGAGACCTGCGGCGTCCACGTCCAGATCGTGCACTTCAAGTGCTCTGGCGTGAACAACTGGGGCAAGGTCGACGACGCGCTGCGGATGATGGCCGAAGCCCGCGCACGCGGCGTCGCCATCGACTGCGACGCCTACCCCTACACAGCCGGCTCGAACCCGCTCAAGAACCTCATGCCGCAATGGGTGCAGGGCGGCGGCGTTCCCGCGATGATCGAGCGGCTTCGTCTGACCGAGACGCGCCGCCGTATCGCCGAGGACATCGCCCGCGATGGCCTCAACAACTGGGGCCGCATCAAGTCGTGGGACGACGTGCGCATCTCCATCACGCCGAACCTCCCGCAATTCGCCGGCCGCACCATCGGCGAGCTGGCAGCCGAGCGTGGCCAGGATCCCATCGACACGGTCTGCGACTACATGATCGACGATAAGGGCGCCACTCGCGTGCTCGTCACGTCGATCTCCGAGGACGATGTGCGCGAGCTGATGCGCCGGCCCGAGCCCCTCGTCGGCTCCGACGGCAACTGCGTCGCCACCTACGGCACCGTGAGCCAGGGCATGCCGCATCCTCGCTTTTACGGCACGTTCCCCCGCGTCCTCGATCACTATTCACGCCAGGAAGGGCTGATGCCGCTGGAGCTTGCCGTCGCCAAGATGTCGGGCTCGACTGCGCGCGCTTTGCGCTTGCGCGACCGCGGCTTCCTGCGCGAAGGCTTCCGCGCCGACGTCGTCGTGTTCGACCCGGCCGACTTCAAGGAGCAAGCGACCTACGCCAAGCCGCATCAGTACCCGAGCGGCCCGCGCACCTGCGTCATCGTCAACGGCAGGCTCGTTATCGAGAACGCGACCCACACCGACGCCCTGCCCGGCACCGTGCTCCGCCGCGCGACAGACGGCAGTGTCGGGTGACAACTCGATCCAGCCCCCGCTTTTGCGCCCATCGCGTTTGCACCGGCCCCGCGTTCCGCCTAGAACTTTGCAGACTTCACTGACACGCTCGCATGAACAAGGGAGACAACAATATCATGCGCATTTCCTCCGAACTCGTCGCCGCCGTCGCGGTGGTAGCTGCAATCTCTGCCGCGCCTGCCATGGCCCAGAGCGACTGGCCCAAGGCCACTGTAAAGATCATCGTGCCGTACCCGCCCGGCGGCGGCGCTGACACATCGCCACGTATTCTGCTCGATGGACTCTCCAAGAAGTGGGGACAGGCCGTCGTGATCGAGAACCGCTCGGGCGCGGGTGGCAATGTCGGCGCCGATGTCGCCTCGCGCGCGGCTGGAGACGGCTACACGCTGCTGGCCACCCCCTCTCCCGTGCTGGCCGTCAACCAGTTCATCTACAAGAAGCTGAGCTTCGACCCCACGGCATTCAAGCCTGTCGTGATGATGACCGAGATTCCGACGGTGGTCTCCACCCATCCAACTCTCGGCGCGAACAATATCAAGGAGCTGATCGCCAAGGCCAAGGCAGAGGAAATCGCTTACGGCAGCCAGGGCAACGGCTCCACCTCGCACATCGCAGCGGCCATGTTCGAGGTCGCAACCGGTGTCAAGTTCAGACATGTTCCCTATCGCGGCTCTGGCCCGCTCGTGAACGATCACGTGGGCGGACACATCAAGCTGACGTTCGACAATCTCGCCTCGGGCCTCGCCCAGCATAAGGCCGGCAAGCTGAAGTTCATCGCCATCGCCTCGGAGAAGCGGTCGCCATTCCTTCCCGAGCTGCCGACCGTGATCGAGTCCGGAGTGCCCGGCTTCGTCGCCATCGCCCGCTTCGTACTGGCCGCGCCCGCCGGCACGCCGGACGCCATCATCGCGAAGATCAACCGCGACGCCAACGAGCTATTGGCAACCGAGGACGTTAAGAAGCGCTATGCGGGCATCGGCGCGATCCCGGTCGGCGACACCCCCAAGGCGATGGGCGACTTCATCGCGTCGGAGCGCAAGCGGTGGTCGGCTGTCATCAAGGCAGCGAACATTCCGCAGGTCGAGTAAGCAGTACGGGAAAATCCGTCGCAAGTTATGCAAGGGGTCTGTCCTTAGGGACAGGCCCCTTCGTCTTGCCTGCATCGGAGCACTCTATGCCGATCTCAGCCTATCTGACCCCGATCCTGCTTCTCGTCGTCTCGAACGTATTCATGACGTTCGCCTGGTACGGTCACCTGAAGTTCAAAACGTCCCCGATCTGGATCGCCATTCTGGCGAGCTGGGGAATAGCGTTCATCGAATACTGTTTTGCTGTACCCGCCAACCGTTACGGCAGCGCGGTCTACACGACCGCACAGCTCAAGACGATGCAGGAGGTGATCACGCTTGCCGTGTTCGCGGGCTTCTCCGTGCTCTGGCTCGGAGAAGCCCTGACACTAAATCACGCCGTCGGCTTCGCGCTCATCGCACTCGGCGCGTGGTTCATCTTTGCAGGTCCCCTGCGGTGAGCACGGGAAGCCTGGCATCATCGCTTGGCGTCGACAGTCTTCTTGGCCCGCTCCACGATGGCAGGCGGGATGGCATAGAAGCGCTTGATCAGCGCCTCGACCTGCTCGCCGGTGGCAGGCGTTATGTCGATACGCGTCTTCGTGGCGTCGGCCCGGAACTCCTTGTCCGCCAGCGTGGCCATGAATGCCTTGCGCAGGGCCGCGATCCGATCGGCCGGAACACCCGGCGGCGTAGCATAGATCCGCCCGAGAACGAGCTGCCCGAAAATCAGATCCACGATCTGCCGCTGCTCGTCGGACTTCACGTAATCGTTCACATGCGCGATCTTGCCGAGCTCGGCCAGCGGACTTGCGGAGAGCTGGATGATAGGCTTGAACTGGCCCGCATCCAGGACGTCTTTCCAGAATGCTTTCACGGTCGACCAAGGCAGACCACAGATACCTTTCACCTCGCCCTTCTGGAACGCGAGCTTTACGCTGGCCGTTCCCTTGTAGCCGTAGATGATCTTGAACTTGGTGCCGACGATACCGTTCAGTGCACGCGCGGCCTGACCGATCGGCCCCGTCGGCCCCGTCGCGCCGACGACGATCTCCTTTTGCAGCAACTCGTCGAACTTCGTCACGCCCGTATCCGCCGCTATGCCGCAAACCGAGGCGCTCTGCTCCATATTGCCGATCCAGATGAACTTCGTCGCGTCGTACTTCGCCGACTGGTTCCCGAACAACGGCTCGACAACCACGTTCTGCGAAGCCGTCCCCATCAGCGTGCCGTCTTTCGGCGCGATGTTGTAAAGCCAGTTGAACGCGTTCACGCCGCTGGCGCCGGGCATGTTCTGCACCACCACGGAAGGATTGCCGGGGATATAGCGGGTCAAATGGCGAGCGAGCGCGCGGCTGTAGATGTCGAAGCCGGTGCCCGGCTCTTGCCCGACGAGGATCGCAAACGTCTTGCCCTTGTAGAAATCCGCGATCGGATCGGCGGCGGCCGCAGAGCCCGCAGCCATCACCCCGACAAGCGCAGCAAACAGCGTTCTTGCTCTCATGGAATTCGTCTCCCTTTGTCTGCTCTTTTCTTTGAACGTCTTGTGGCGGTCTTATGCCAGTCCCAACATGATCTCGATGTTCTGCACCGCAGCACCCGAGGCCCCTTTTCCAAGATTGTCGAGCCTGGCGACAAGTACCGCCTGTCCACGCGCATCGTTGCCGAATACCGTGAGTTCTAGCATGTTCGTACCGTTGAGTGCCTCCGCTTCGATCTTTCCGCCGGTGCGCGACGCATCGCTCGCCGGCACCACCTTCACGTAGCGCGAACCAGCATAGCGTTTGGCGAGCACTGCCTCGATGTTGGCCACCTTGGGCGTGCTCGAGAGCGTGTCGAGGTGAAGCGGCACGCTCACCAACATGCCCTGCCTGAAGTTGCCGACAGAGGGCACAAAAATCGGCCGGCGGGTCAGCCGCGAATACTTCTGCAGCTCCGGCACGTGTTTGTGCTCGAGGCCCAGCCCGTAGATTTCGAACGACGGCGCCCTGCCGCTCTCGTAGTCGGCGATCATCGTCTTCCCGCCGCCGGAGTAGCCGGACACGGCGTTGACCGTTACGGGTTGGTAGACCGAAAGAAAGCCGGCATCGACAAGCGGCCGCAACAGCGCGATGCCCCCCGTAGGATAGCAGCCGGGATTGGACACGCGGCGCGCGGCAGCAAGTGCAGCGGGCTGCTCGGCGCTGATTTCCGGGAAGCCATAGACCCAGCCTGGTGCCACCCGATGCGCCGTCGATGCATCGAGTATCCTGGGCCCACCACCCGGCAGCGTATCTGCGAGAGCGACCGTCTCCTTCGCCGCATCGTCCGGCAGGCACAGCACGACGAGATCGACGCTGGCCATCAGCTCTCGCTTCGCATCCGTATCCTTGCGTCTCTCAGGCGCAATGCTGCATAGCTCGATACCGGGATGGCCGCGCAACCGCTCGGCGATGCCAAGTCCCGTCGTGCCGGCCTCACCATCTATGAACACCGTTCGCACGGCCCCAGCCTGCGCATTTTTGTCCGACTTGTCTGCAGACGTCGTCGACATGGCTCGCTCCCGCACGGAACGCCGGCCAGATCCAGCGGCCCTCTGCGGCCAGATATGACGCTGAGCGCGCGAGCGCAATAGCGCTGGCCGCACGCCATCGGCATCAAACCTATGGACCTTCCCTTATTGCCGGGCTCAGTTTCTCAGCCAAGGTGCTGGGACCAGTCGGGCACAGCCGACGAGAAGATGCCGCTCCTCTACGCCCTGCGCAACGATCTGGGCATGTCGAACCCGAAGTTCGGCTGCGGGCTCGCCCAATGCGGCGCCTGCACCGTTCATGTCGACGGCACCGCCGTCCGCTCCTGTCGGCTTCCGCTGCCGTCGGCTTGATCCGCACCCACATTGCTGGCTCGAATTGGCCCGGCTCAGCCAGAGATCCCACGCGATCGAGCCAGCATCGAGCCAGCATCGAGCCAGCATCGAGCCAGCATCGATACGGCGGCCTTGCACCCGGCCGCCGTCTCCTGCATACGACGGGAATGCCTCCAGATAAGTACCCCTACGCGCCGGATCGCGGCGCCTCCTCGCGCGCCGCGATGATCCCCGTGCCCCTCACGGTTGGGCTCGCATGATGACGCCCGACACACGCGAGGTCTTGCGCAATCGCGACTTCACGCTGGTTTGCGGCGCGCGCTTCTCGGTCACCTTGGCACTGCACATCGTGAACGTTGCCATCGGCTGGTACATCTACGACGTGACCGGCAGCGCGTTCGCCTTGGCCTATCTGGGCCTGGCCGGCCTAGTGCCGGCGCTGACGCTCATGCTCGTTACTGGCATCGTTGCGGATCGCTTCGATCGCCGCATTGTCATGTTCGGCGCCGACCTCGTCCTGGCAGTGACCGGCCTGGCGCTGCTCTGGCTCGTCGCCCGCGCGGAAGGCGTCGTCTGGCCGATCTATCTCATCATCGTTCTGGTTTCAGCGAGCCGCGCCTTCCACAATCCGGCTGGACAGGCGATCATTCCAGCCCTGGTCCCGCCCGAGCAATTGTCGAGCGCCATCGCGATTTCCTCCAGCACTTTCCAGGCGGCACAGATCCTCGGGCCTGCCATCGGCGGCATCCTCTACGCCGTCGACGCGAAACTACCCTTCATTGTCGGGACAGTGCTGTATGCGGCCTCTGCCCTCGCCTCGTTGACGGTCCGAGCCCGGCCAGTTCCGACCTCTAGCAAAGGCCCCGTGACGCTGAAAAGCCTGATGGCGGGCTTCGACTTCGCGTGGCGCAAGCCTGTCGTTTTCGGCGCAGTCGCGCTCGACGCCGCCGTCGTCATGCTCGGTGGCGTTATCGTCCTGCTGCCGATTTTTGCAAAGGACGTGCTCGACGTCGGTGCAGCAGGCCTTGGCCTTCTACGAGCCGCACCAGCAGCCGGCGCCGTGCTCATGGCGCTCTGGCTCGCAAACAACGATTTCGTAAAGCGCGGCACCGGACGCAAGCTTTTCGGCACCGTGGCCATATATGGCCTGGCAACGGCACTGTTCGGCCTGTCCGGAAACTTCCTCCTCTCCCTTGCCCTGCTCGTGATCGTCGGCGCCTCCGACATGATCAGCGTCGTCATCCGCCACACCATGGTTCAGGCAGAAACGCCCGACGATCTGCGCGGGCGGGTCGCAGCGGTCAACTCCCTGTTCATCAGCTCGGCCTCCGAGCTGAGCCAGTTCCGGGCCGGCGCAATGGCGGGTCTCATCGGTGCCGGTCCGGCGGTGGTGATCGGTGGCCTGATGGCAGCCGGTCTCGCTTTGCTCTGGCCCCGCCTCTTCCCCGGCCTCGCCGCCCGCGATCATCTCGTCGAGCCTGCGGCCGAGAAGGAAGGCCCGAAGGCATGATCGATCCGACGGACGCTGGCCATGCCTGAGACGACCCAGCAATCCGAGCCCGCCACCACCACGCCGTTCCGCTGGCAGGACCATCCGGACTTCATCCTGAATTCGACGGCGCGCTTTGCTGTCACCATTGCCACCCAGATCCAGACGGTCGCGATCGGCTGGTTCGTCTACGATGTCACCGGCTCTGCCTTTGCGCTCGGCGCCGTCGGCATCGCTGCCGTCTTGCCCGCCATCGCGCTGATGCTTGTCACGGGCTACGTCTCCGACCGCTACGACCGGCGCGTGGTTCTCGCCGCCTGCTGTGCGGCGATGGCGGTGGCTGCCTTGGGTCAGGTGGCACACGTCGCGAGTGGCATCGCAACGATGATACCGCTCTACCTGACGATCGTTCTGCAGGGCGCGGGCCGGGCATTCTTCGTTCCCGCGAACTCCGCGATCCTGCCGAACCTCGTCGCCCGCGAGCACTTCGCCCAGGCTGTCGCGCTGTCGACTGCGATCTCCCAGGCCGCGAACATCTCCGGCCCCGCGATAGGCGGCATCCTCTACGCGGTTTCCCCCAATCTCGCGTTCGCCGCGGCGCTCGTTTTCTACGGCATCGGCTCGATCGCGAACTATATGATCCGCTTTCGCAACCGATCGGACCAGGCGATCGTGCAAAAGCCGACGCTAGAGAACCTCTTCGCGGGCTTCCGCTTCATCTGGGCCAAGCCCGTGATTTTCGGTGCGTTGACGCTCGACCTTTTCGTGGTGGTTCTGGGCGGCGCGGTCGCGCTGCTCCCGATATTTGCCAAGGACGTTCTGGACGTGGGACCGGTCGGCCTCGGCGTCTTGCGCTCAGCCCCCGCTGCTGGCGCACTGTTGATGGGCGCCGTGCTGGCACGCCATAACTTCATGGAACGCAAGGCCGGGCCACGCATGTTCACCGCGGTGCTCATCTTCGGCTTCGCCAGTCTCGGCTTCGGCCTGTCGACGAGCTTCATGCTGAGTTTCATCTTCCTCGCAATCTTGGGCGCAGCGGATACAGCCAGCGTCGTCGTCCGCATGACACTTGTTCAGGCCGAGACGCCCGACGAGCTTCGCGGCCGCGTCGCTGCCGTCTCGAGCCTGTTCACCCAGTTCTCCAACGAGATCGGACAGTTCCGCGCCGGCACCATGGCGGGCCTCGTGGGCGCTGTGCCCGCAACTATATTCGGCGGCCTCGGTGCGATCGCGATAGCACTCGCTTGGAAACGCTTCTTCCCCGCGCTCGGCACCCGCGACCACCTCGTGCCGCCACTCAAGTAGCAGTCGTCCGCTCGAAGACTGGCCGTCTCAAATCCCGTCCGACACGAACATCTGGAACGTCCGTGTCGCCACCTCGCCGTTGGCCGACCTTGCGGTGATCGTGAACGTGTCCTCGCCGGCAGCATCCGCGCGAGCCGCATAATAGATGCCGGTGCCCGTCACGCGGGTGCCGACGCACTTGCCGGTCAGGCTGTATTGCACCGTCGTGCTTTGCCCGGCTCGAAACTGGACGGCGCCCTTCTTCGGCGCCACGGAGATCTCGATAGCAGGCGCCGGCAGCGAGCGGCAGTCGTCGCCGAACGCTGCCATGATGAACACGCGCGTGGGCCGATCCGGCACCGCGCGTATCATGCCCGGCGGCGTCTCTTGAGCCTCTCCCGCCGTTGCCGACGCGAGAACGACTGCCGCCACCAGCGCATTGCGCACTTTCATCATCGCCCCCGCTAGAAACCACCCGAGCTTCGAGCCGCTTGTAGCATGAACGCTATTGGCCAAATACCGCCTGAACCTCTGCCGACGTCATCGCGTTGCGTGCGACCGGCGCGCCCGGCGCAGCCGCAACCGGCGTGATCCGAGCAGGCAGCGCCGACGGCATGGGATTTCGCCGGGTGTGCTCGGCAAGATCGGACAGCAGCACGCCGACGAGCGGCGCTGCCACTTGGGCGGCGTGGAGGTTGCGCGCCCATGGCTCCGAGGTCGATCCCGTGCCGACCATGACGACGTAGGAATAAGCCGCACCATTGGTGAACTGCAGGCCGCCAGTGATCCACGTGTCGACAGTCTGGCTGGCATCGGCGTTGACGTCCGTTCCGGTCTTGGCGAAGTGCAACCGCACGTCCGCGCGCCGCGCCGCGCACCACCCGGAGATTTCCTTCAGCGTGCCGACTGGCTTGCCGGCATGGGTATGGCACAGCGGCGCCTGCAGGAATGCCTTCAGAAGACCGTGCGCATCCCGCCGGATCAGCTTGTCGGGCACGATCCGCTCGCCTGCCCCGCGATCGAAACCGCCCTCGTCCTCCCCGCGGACGAAATCGAACCGCTGCACGATGGACGGCAGGCGCACGGGCTGCGCGCCGCGCCCGGTAAGAGCCGCCAACACGACGCTCGACATGAAGTGCACGCGCTGCGGTGAGCCCGACACCAGCCCGCGAACCGCCGCCGTGGAAGGCGGCGTCTCGCTGCCCGTGTCCGGTGCCGGCGGCATTCCAAAACCCAGCTTGTCTATGATCGTCCGGACTTTGCCTTGCCCCGTCTGCGCAAGCCGCCACTCGACCGGCCGGTTGAGCGAGCAGGCAAATGCCACCAGCGCGCGCCGCTGACCACTGTTCCGCCCCCGCACACAGGTCTCCGCCAGCGCGCCCGCCGGCGCCTCGCCGTCGAGATAGGCCGCATCCGTCCCATCGCGCAGCTCGTTGGCGATCCCGATAGCCGCGATGATCTTGCCCGTCGAAGCGATCCGGCGCGATTCGCGCGAGGCGACGTAGAAGCCACTCTCCTTGTCGCGCGCCCAGATCGAGCCGAAATAGGGCGCAGTGTCTGACGTCTCGAAATAGCGGATGATCTCGCCGTCGAGGTTTGCCGCAGCAACCACCACTTGCGGGCTCTTGAGGCCAGCGCCTGAGGCCACCTTCACCGGATCGAGCGTGTAGCCGGGATTTAGCCGCGCGCCCCACTTGGCATCTATCCCCGTCAACGTGGACTTGAGCTTCGCACGCAGCGCGAGGTTCTCGCCGGCATCGATGGTCGAAGTGATGCCGCGCACGTGCGACCGCCACCCGAAGCCCCAGATCTGCTTCATCTCCTCGCGCAGCCCGAGCCGGACCGACGGCAGCAGCGCATTCGCACGGATGATCGGATTGGCCTGCGCTCGCCGCGCCAGGCTCGGCGCGTGCGTATCGAGCGCCTGCTGCAGCCTGGGCTTCACCTTCGGATCAGGCGGACCACCCGCGAGCCCGATGAGCTCGAACAGCACGTTGCGCTGTGTCTCCTCGTCCTCGATCAGCTTCGCCGCGCACATCCGCGCGCGGACTTCAGCGATGTACCTCCAGCGATCCATGCGAACCGCATTGAGCTTATCGTCGCCCTCGAGCAGTATGATCGGCTTGTTCACGGCGGAAGCCAGAACGTACTGCTCGGCGATCGTGAGGTCGCGCGCCTCCTTGCCGAAAACGATCCGGCTCGTCACCTCCACCCCGTGAAGCGGCTGGCCACCGGTCCGCTGCGCGAGCCAGATATGATTGGACGCCCACTGCTTCATCGGCGTGAGATCACCCCCACGCGTCAGCTCGCGAAAGATGACCGGCGCCAGCCACCACTCGCCGATCTTGCGCTGGAGCTTCGTGATCGCACCTTCGTCGCGACGCGGCGGCGTCTTGTAGATGACGCGCGCGAACTGCATCGGCAGCGTCGAGCCGCCGACACCCAGCGTCGGCCGGCCGGTGGCGATCGTGCGGCGGATGCTCGAATAAGGTATCTTCAGAACACCGACGAGATCGATCCCGAATGGATTGAGCGCAGTGCCCAGGTGCCGGTCTTCGTGCCAGACGAGACACCGCCAGTAGTGTGCCGGCACCTCGCTGACGGGGATCGACTTGTGATCTGGATTGGCGGTGTAGTCGCCGAGTTCGATCGGGGCATCGGTGTAGTTGACGTCCCGCACGCTGTCGAGCCGCGGGTCGAATACCCCGGCGAAGTTCCCCGACCGGTCGTAAATCGCGGTGGCGAGCCATCGCTCGGCATCGTAGCGCAGCTTGTCGGCAAGATACCATCCGCCGACGTACCCGCGCACCGGCGCAAGCACATAGACGAGCAGCAGCGCGAACACCACGTAGCCGATGCCAGCGTGGACGACGTAGCGTAGCGGCCCAAGCCGCGGTAGCGCCACCAAGGCGAGCGTGGTCCGCGCCACTCGCGCTGGCGCTGCGAGGAAAATCTCGCCGGCTCGAACGAAAAGGCGGTACAGCAAAAGCATCTGAAGGGCTCTGTCGGCGCCAACAACCGGTTTGCCCGGCCCGCGGCCTCACCCGAGCCGCCCTCTTCGCCTAGTGTCGTGATCGCGAAATTCGTCTCGTTCTGCAGCGGGCGCCGAACGAATTTCGCGATCCGAACGACACTAGCCAAATCGATGAACTAGTGTGATCGAGACCGAGAAGTCCGCCTCCAAACCTTGCCGAAAGGTCTGCAGCGGACTTCTCGATCATCACACTAGCCCCGCTTTGTGTCGTGGCATGGACCCGAACGTGGCGGAATTCGTCAGATTGCCGTTGGCACCAGCGCGCCGTCCGCCACGCGGCGCAGCAGCGCCGGCTTGTCGATCTTGCCGTTGGCCATCAACGGCAGCTCGGCAAGCGGCAGGATGAACTCGGGCAGCTCGTAGCGCGATAGTCCGCGCGCAGACAGATGCGACAGCAGCGCATCCGGCTTCAGGTCCGCACCGGGTCGCGGCACGAAAGCAAGGCAAATCCGCTCACCGAGCCTCGGATCGGGCAGCGCCAGAACCGCGGGACGCACCAGCTCCGGCATTTCCGCCGCCAGTTCCTCTATCCGGGCAGGATTTATATTGTGCCCACCGCGAATGAGGACTTCCTTCTGCCGGCCCGTCAACCGCAGATAGCCCGCCCCGTCAACCTGGCCGAGATCCCCCGTCATGAACCAGCCATCGCGATTGAACGCGTTCTCGGTGGCGCGCTGGTCGTCGAAATAGCCGAGCATCAGGCACGCGCCGCGCCCCGCCACGAGCCCGACCTCCCCCGCCGGCAGCATCCGGTCCGGATTTTCCGGATCGAAAATACGGATCTCGTAGCCATCGATGGCACGCCCGCAGGTCTGAGAGACAAGCTCGGGATCGTCGCCGGGCCGCGTGTACTGGTGCGAATTGTTCTCGGTCATGCCGTAGCCGGATTGCGGCTCGATGCCGAACGCCATCAGGTCCCGCATGATCTTCGGCGGGCTGGCCGCCCCCGACACCCGGAACGCCCGCACCTTGCCGAGCCGCGACATCCCGCGCCGGCGCAGCTCCGCGACCATGTCGATGGCATGCGTGGGCACACCCACGAGATAGTCGACGCCCGTCTCGACCAGCCGATCGACGATGCTCTCCCCGCGCGGCGTGTCGTGAATGACGAGCTCGGCGCCCGCGACCAGCGCAGTCATCATCGCCCCGACGCCCAGGTTGTGGCTGAACGGGCTCAACGTCGAAACGATCGTATCAGGCCCGATCTTCCAGTCGCGGCACAGCGCTCGTGCTGTCACGAGCAGCGTGTTGTCCGAATGCATGACGCCCTTAGGCTGCCCCGTCGATCCGGAGGTGAAGGCGATGTAGGAGACCCGGTCGGGGTCGCGGCTGGGGGACGGCATCGCGCCGGCCGCCGGCTTCTTCAACTCGAGCCCATCCAGCAGTGGCCGCCCGCCATCGCCCGCCGAGACGGCAGGCAGTCGATGCACATGCGCCAGTGTCGGAAGACCGGCCAAGGCCTCCTCGATGGCGTTCGCGCGGCCGGGCGCGCGGGCGGGCGCGCGGGCGTCGGCGCCGAAAGCCGGCTGATAGATGAAGATGCGTGCGCCGAGCCGCTCCGCCATCGCCTGGACTTCTGCCACAGTATGGTTGCGATGCGGCGACGGACTACACACCGCACCAGCCTGCGAGCAGGCCAGTAGGATGACGACGGATTCGATCCGGTCCGGCATCCAGAATATGACGCGCTGCCCCGGCTTCACGCCGCGCGCGTGAAAGTCCCCTGCCAATTCATCCGCCGCCGCCACCAACTCACGCCAGGTGACGGAGCGATGCCTGTCGCGCAATGCGACGCGATCCGGTGCGCGATCGGCCTGACCGGCAGCGACCGCGTATATGGTGTCCTCGCGCCATAGTCCACGCGCGTAGTACTCCTTGAGCAGGGAAGCGTTGAGTAGCGATAGAACGACAGAGGACATGCCTGAAGTTTTCTCCCAAGTTTCAGGAGACGGCCTCGCGGCACTCCTCGTCGGGCGGCAGCGGATCGCACAGCGCGCCCTTCTCGATGCAGGCGCGCAAGGCCGCTAGAAGCTCCGCACGTATCACGCCGTCGGCAGGGCCGCTATAGAGCCGATGCATTCTGAGACCACACTGGTAGAGCGTGACCATGCGCGTGCCGCCGTAAACCATCGCGCTTTCGTAGTCGCGCATGGCCCCTTGCTGCTCGCCCATCGATTGATGGATATGAGCGCGCGTGTCCAGCGCGTGGGGACTGAAAGGCTCGATCTGGAGGGAACGCTGAACGTCCGACATACCGGTTTCTGCACGTCCCCACTTGAAATAAGCCCAGGCACGATTGTTGAGAGCGACAGCGAAGTCCGGGAACATCTTGATTGCAGAGTCGTAATCCCGGATGGCGGTCTCGTAGTCGCCGCGCAAGGAATAGGACAGCGCACGATTGGCGTAGGCCGTCGCGCGCCGCGGCTCGTTGATCCCAGGCGTCTCGATCAACTCTGTGCAGGCCCGGATGCGGGCTTCCGCCTCGGGCTTGTCGCAATCGTGCACACCCTCGGTCGCACGCGCACTGGCGGCGTACGTTATTATCAGGGCTGCCAGAAGGAGCATCGACCAGTGGCGCATCATTCAGATCCCTACGCGAAGGGCCAGGCGTCCTCGACGATACGTCGGCGCATCGCCTGACATGAGCAAGGGCCGCCGTGGCCCGAAGCGCTCTCGCCCATATAAGCCCACGTCCGCCATCCGCAAAGCCGACAAGCACCGAAAGACGGGCGCAATTGGGGCGAACCTTACCGGCCAGCCTGCTTGCCCCCGGCCCGCCAGCCGGACGTACCCGGCCCCAGCAACTCGTGGATCAGAATAGCAGCCGCTGCCGATACATTGAGAGAGCGCATGGGACCGCTTCCCTGCAGTGAGACGACGGTCGCACATGCCGCCGCTACGGTCCGTGGAATGCCGTCGTCATCCCCGTCGAGCACGAGCGCTATCGGCTTTCCCGTCCGCTCGATCCCCCCGAGCGGCACCGCGCTCTCTCCCGTCACGCCCACCACATCGTAGTAAGCGGCCAGCCGGCGCAGAACCGGCACCAATTCCTCGACGCGATAGATGTCGATCCATTCGAGCCCTCCCTTTGCGACCCGATAGGCCGCGTCAGGCAGCGCCGACTGTGCGGGGTGGCTCGCAAGCACCAGACGGCGAACGCCGTAGAATGCCGCGGTCCGCGCGATCGCACCGATGTTCTGCGGATTGCCGCCACCGCAGAGGATGAGCATCGGCTCCCCCTGCTTGGCCCAGGCCTCGACGCCCGAGAGGTCCAGGTCGCGAATGGGCCGGGGCCGAGCCAGAGCGACGATACCGCCATGCATGACCGTTCCGGCCACACGCTGCATCTCCTCCCCCCCGATCTGCCGGAACACCTTGTGCCGGCGCGCGAGATAGGCGCACCACGGCTGCACCTGCGCCTTCAAGGCAGCCTCGAAATAGAGCCGCTCCACCCGCTCCGCGCCGTTCTCGAAAAGTTCGTCGACGGAGGGCAGGCCCGCGACGCGGACGAGCTTGTCGTCAGGATGCTGCCGAGCACGCGGCTCCGGCCCGTCGCCAGCCGCATCGCGATGAGAACGGTCTGAGCGCGCGGCCTGCCCCGCCTGAGCGCCCCGCGGGCTTCGGATCGCTTTGCGCACGACAGGCTTGTCCGAGCGGCGTGCCATCGACGTCTCCTCGCCATCGACGGATCATGCCCGCCGGCGCCGCGTTCGGCAGCACCGCGTCACCTCAGCCGCGCAGTTTCTCTATCGCGCCTTCGATAGCGGCAGATACGCCCTCGATCGAGCCCATACCGTCGACGGTCTCGAGCGCGCTCTTGGCGTAGTAATAGCCGACCAGCGGCGATGTCTGCTTGTAGTACTCCAGGAGGCGCGCCTTCACCGTCTCTGCGTTGTCGTCCGCGCGCCGCGAGAACTCCGTAGAGCCGCAGCTGTCGCAGACACCGGCAACCTTCGTCGGTTTGAACGCATCGTGATAGCCAGCGCCGCACTTGGCGCAGGAAAAGCGCCCCGCGATCCGCGCAACCATCGCCTCGTCGTCAACCTTGAGTTCGACCACTGCATCGACCCGGAGCTTGGACGATTTCAGCATATTCTCGAGTGCTGCCGCCTGCGGCAGCGTGCGCGGAAAGCCGTCCAGTATGAAGCCCTTCGCGCAATCGGGCTCAGCGATCCGCTCCTTGATGATGCGCACGACGATGTCGTCGGAAACGAGGCCGCCCTTCTTCATGATGGCGTCGGCCTGGCGACCCACTTCTGTGCCGGCTTTGACCGCCGCCCGCAGCATGGCCCCTGTCGACAACTGCACCAGGCCATGCTTCGCCGCCAGAAGCTCCGCCTGGGTGCCCTTGCCCGCCCCCGGCGGACCCAGCAGAATCAGGTTCATTTCCGCCCTCGTGGTAAGGTCGTTGACGTGCCTCTGAGCTTGGCCTTCTTGATCAGCCCTTCATATTGATGCGCCACCAGATGGCTCTGCACCTGACTGATCGTATCCATCGTCACACTCACCGCGATCAGCAGCGACGTGCCACCGAAATAGAACGGAACAGCCCAGTAGACGGTGAGTAGCTCAGGCAAAATACACACTGCGGCTAGATATAGCGCACCGACCACCGTGATGCGCGTAAGCACATAATCGATATACTTTGCAGTCTCCGCACCCGGTCGGCGCCCAAGAATGAAGCCGCCGTGCTTTTTGAGCTGATCTGCCGTGTCCACCGGATTGAAGACCACCGCGGTGTAGAAGAACGCGAAGAAAATGATCATCGAGATGTAGATCAGGATATTGAGCGGCTGCCCGCGGCCGAGCGCTGCGACGATGCCCGTCAGCCAGTCCGGACCACCTGCCGACATCTGGGCAATGGTCAGCGGCAACAGCAGCAGCGAGGACGCGAAGATCGGCGGAATGACGCCCGATGAGTTCAGCTTCAGCGGCAGATGCGAGCTGTCGCCTTGCACCAACTTGTTGCCGACCTGCCGCTTTGGGTACTGGATTGGTAATCGCCTCTGCGCTCGCTCGAAGAAGACAATGATGGCGACACTGGCGAGCATTAGAACCATCAGAATGATGATGATGATCGGCGACAGCGTCTGCGTCCGCCCCATCTCGAACAGCTGCATTACTGCCTGCGGCATTCCTGCGACGATTCCAGCGAAGATGATCAGGGACGCCCCGTTTCCGACCCCGCGTGCCGTTATCTGCTCGCCGAGCCACATCAGGAACATCGTCCCTCCGACGAGCGTGATCACGGTCGAAAGGCGGAAGAACCAACCCGGATCGATCACGATCGGCCCGACGCTGGAGCGCGACGCCTCCAGGCTTATGGCGATGCCGTAGGCTTGTGCCGTGGCGATAACCACTGTCAGATAGCGCGTATACTGGTTGATCTGCTTGCGGCCCTGTTCGCCTTCCTTCTTCAGCGCCTCGAGCCGCTTGTCCACGGAGGACATGAGCTGCATGATGATCGAGGCTGAGATGTAGGGCATGATGTTCAGCGCGAATATCGCCATGCGCTCGATGGCGCCGCCCGCGAACACGTTGAACATTCCCAGTATGCCGGCAGAGTTCTGCTTAAAGGTCTCTGCAAATGCGACGGGATCGATGCCTGGGATCGGCACGAAGGTTCCGAACCGGAACACCAGCAGCGCACCCAGGGTGAACCAGATGCGCCGCTTCAGCTCATCGGCCTTGCCGAGTGCGCTGAAGTTGATATTCGCTGCAAGCCGCTCGGCTGCCGATGCCATCGTCGCATTCTCCTGTCGCAACGCCGCGCGGCCGAGCTCGGCTTGATCGCCACTGACCGCAAATGCCGACGCTCGGCGTCCCGGGCTGCGGAACGCCGACAAGCTACTTCCATTTACGATATTGCGGAGGCTGGTGGCCAGTGGCCAACGCGAAATAAGGCTGTGTCATGCCGCCTCGCCGCCTCCGACGAGTGGCGATCACGTTCCCAGCCTGTCCCCCCACCGGCCGCATGCTCTGTCGGCTGCCCGTCGGATAAAGCCGCCTATGGATTACCTCTGCGCTCGAGCAGTGGTTCCGCGGCTATGTTTGATCTGCCGTAGCCAGAAAACGAGATGAAAGGCGGATCAATCCGCCTCTCCACCCTTCTTCTTGCCGGACTTGGCCTTCTTCGCTGCGGTCTTCTTCCTCTTGAACTCGTCGGCCTCGAGTACCTTTTTCTCGATCAGTGTGATCGAGCCGCCGGCTCTCTCGACGGCAGCCCGCGCCGACGCTGTCGCATGATCGGCGGTGATCGCTAGCTTTGCTTTCAACTCACCGTCGCCCAACAGGCGCAGACCGTCCAGCGCTCGCCGGACGACACCAGCCGCGACCAGCCCCGCCACGTCGAGCGGTTGTCCAGCGTCGAGCCGCCCCTGATCGATCGCCGCTTGCAGCGCCCCGACATTGACCTCGTTGAACCGTTGCCGGTCCAGGCTGTTGAAGCCACGCTTCGGCAACCTGCGATGCAACGGCATCTGGCCGCCTTCGAAGCCACCGATAGCAACACCGGTTCGCGCCGTCTGGCCCTTGCCACCGCGACCGGCCTGCTTGCCGAGGCCCGAGCCGATACCACGACCGACACGCACCCGCACCTTGCGAGCGCCCGGATTGTCCTTGATTTCATTGAGCCGCATGGGCCGCCTCTCATTCTTCAGCGAACAGGGAACAGTCGTAGGCCAGCGGAGTTAACGCAAAGAACGGCGCGGTCGAGCCTGCGTCCTAGACGTCGATCGCCAACCGCTGCTCCTCACTTTTCCTCGACGATGCGGATAAGATGCTGCACCTTGTTGATCATGCCGCGAACCGACGGCGTGTCCTCGAGCGTGCTCTTGCGATGCAGCTTGTTGAGGCCGAGTCCGATCAGCGTCTGCGTCTGCCGCTCAGGACGGCGGTTGGTGCTGCCGATCTGCTCGATAGTGATAGTTTTGCCGGTCGCTGCCATTTCACTTCACCTCGACTTCATTCGTGGGTTGGATCGAGCCGGACTGTATCCATCCGGCCTCGAACCAGTATGCCTTGCAAGCGCGATGTGCAGGCCAAGTAGCGCCGACCGGCGCCACCATCGCCCGCCACACGGCGGATCACGCCTCAGCCTGAGCGGCCTCACCCTCGACCGCAGCACCGTCGCGACGACGCGAAGCGATCTCGCTGTACTTCTTACCGCGGCGGGCAGCCACAGCACGCGGGTTCTCCTGCGCCTTGAGGGCGTCGAAGGTTGCGCGAACGACGTTGTAGGGGTTTGTGGACCCCAGGGACTTGGCAACCACATCCTGCACGCCGAGCATCTCGAACACGGCGCGCATGGCACCGCCCGCAATGATACCCGTGCCTGGAGGCGCCGCGCGGATCAGCACCTTGCCGGACCCATGCCGGCCATGGCTGTCGTGATGAACCGTCCGGCCCTCGCGCAACGGCACGCGAACCAGGTTGCGGCGAGCTGCCTCGGTCGCCTTACGGATGGCCTCGGGAACCTCGCGGGCCTTGCCATGGCCGAACGCGACCCGCCCCTTGAGATCGCCCAGCACCACCAGCGCCGCGAACCCGAAGCGCTTGCCGCCCTTCACGACCTTCGCAACGCGATTGATGTGAACCAGCTTCTCGGTGAACTCGCTGTCGCGCTCCTCGCGGTCACGACCACGATCTCTTCCAGGGGAACGTGCCACTTGGATAATTCCTTTCGCGCTAGAAGCTCAGACCGCCTTCGCGGGCGGCATCGGCCAGCGCTTTGACGCGGCCATGATAGATGTAGGCACCGCGGTCGAACACGACCTCCTTGATGCCGGCCTTGACCGCGCGCTCAGCAACCAGCTTGCCGACCGCTTTGGCGGCCTCCTTGTCTGCACCCGTCTTGAGCGCGACACGAAGGTCCTTGTCCAGCGTCGAGGCAGCAGCGAGCGTTCGGCCAGCGGCATCGTCGATGACCTGTGCGTAGATATTTTCCGAAGAACGGAAAATGGACAGGCGCGGACGCCCGACCGACCGCTGCTTCAAAGACCGCCGGACACGGCGCTTGCGACGCTGTTCCTGGGAAAGGTGTGCCATGGTAGTTCCTAGCTGGCTCGCAACGGGGCATTCCCGCCGCACATGCGTCCTTACTTCTTCTTGCCTTCCTTGCGGAAGATATATTCGCCCTGATAGCGCACGCCCTTACCCTGATAGGGCTCAGGCTTGCGATAGGCCCGAAGCTCGGCGGCAAGTTGCCCGACAACCTGCTTGTCGATCCCGGTGATGACGATCTGGTCTTGCTTGGCACCACCCACCTTGAGGTCGATACCCTGCGGGATCGGATGCAGCACGTCGTGGCTGTAGCCCACCTGCAGCTGAACCTTGTCCTTGCCCGACATTGCCGCGCGGAAACCGACGCCGTGGATCTCGAGCGTCTTGGTGTAGCCTTCCGTCACTCCCTTGATCATGTTGGTGATCATGGTGCGTGACATGCCCCACATCGACCGCGCCTGCTTGGTGTCCTCGATCATGGACACCTCTATGCTGGCGCCGTTCTGGGCCACCTTCAAAGCGTCGGGCACGGTGAACTTGAGCTCACCCTTTGGACCCTTCACCTTGACCTCTTGACCAGCCAGCGTGGCCGTCACGCTGGACGGTACGGGTACCGGCTTCTTTCCGATGCGGGACATCGCTCGTCTACCTTCGCTCGTTTGCTGGGCGGCTGCTGCGCTTGGCGCGCGCCACCACTAGAACACGTTGCACAAAATCTCGCCGCCGACGTTCTCCTCGCGAGCCCGCCAATCCGGCATCACGCCCTTGGGCGTGGACAGGATGGAGACTCCGAGGCCATTGGCCACCGTCCGCAGATCGCGCACTGGGCTGTACACGCGGCGACCGGGTGTGGAAACTCGCGAGATCTCGCGAATTGCCGGCTGGCCGTTGTTGTACTTGAGCTCAATTTCGAGCTCTTTCATGCCGCCCTTGTTCTCGATCTTGGTGTAGCCTCTGACATATCCCTCCTCGATGAGCACGTCGAGAACGCGCTCACGCAGGTTGGATGCCGGAGTGGAAACTTTGGGCCGCCGCCGCTCCTGTGCGTTGCGGATGCGGGTCAGCATATCGCCGAGGGGATCGTTGATCGCCATCTCTGTGCTCTCCTCAGCTCACCAGCTCGACTTCGTCATGCCGGGGATCAACCCCTGGCTCGCCAACTCACGGAGCTGGTTGCGGCACAGTTTGAGCTTGCGATAAAAGCCGCGAGAGCGACCCGTCAGCTCACAACGATTGCGGATACGCGTCTTCGACGAGTTCCGCGGCAGCTCCGTCAGTTTGATTTGCGCAGCAAAACGCTCGTCCATCGGCTTCTTGCGATCATAAATGATCTCTTTGAGCGTCGCGCGCTTCACCTTGTACTGGTCGGTCATCTTGCGACGCCGCTTGTTCTTCTCGATCGAGCTGGTCTTGGCCATTGCAGTCGTCTCCTCGAGGCCGTCTACAGAGCCAGCGCGATCGCCGGCCCCGTACGGCACCTCATGTGCGGAACGGGAAATTGAACTGACTAAGCAACTCTCGCGCCTCGTCATCGGAGCCGGCAGAGGTACAGACGATGACGTCCATGCCCCACACCTCGTCAACCTTGTCGTACTCGATCTCGGGAAACACGATGTGCTCTTTGAGACCGAGTGCGAAGTTGCCGCGGCCATCGAAGCTCTTCGGGTTCAGCCCCCGGAAATCTTTTACGCGCGGCAGCGCGATGGTGACCAATCGGTCGATGAACTCGTACATCCGGTCGCCACGCAGCGTGACCTTGGCGCCGAGCGCCATACCTTCGCGCACCTTATAGGTAGCGATGGACTTGCGGGCACGGGTCACAACCGGCTTCTGCCCTGCGATCATGGCTAGATCGCCCGCGGCGTTCTCGACCTTCTTGCGGTCGTTCACGGCCTCACCGACACCCATGTTGAGCACGATCTTCTCGATGCGGGGGATCTGCATCGGATTCTTGTACTCGAATTTCTTGATCATCGCCTCGCGCACCACCTTCTCGTAATGCGTCTTGAGGCGCGGACGGTAATCTTTCGGACGCGTGAAAGAGCGCGGCGTGGCTTCCGCCCCCGCTGCTTCCTTCTTGCCAGCCCCGGCCTTGACCTTCGGCTGCCCGCCCTTGCCCTGCTGGGCCTGCGGCTTTTTCTGATTCTGCTTGTCGTCGGCCATGGCCTACTTCCTTTCCGGGATTTCCTCGCCGGAGCGCTTGGCGAAACGGACCTTCTTGCGCGCCTCACCGTCGCCGACGAACTTGAACCCGACGCGAGTCGGCTTGCCGTCCTTGGGATCCTCGATCGCCAGGTTGGAGATCTGGATCGGCCCCTCCTTGGAGAGGATCCCGCCTTCCTGTGCCTGGGTCTGTTTCTGGTGGCGACGCACGATGTTGACGCCGCGCACTAGAGCTCGATTCTCACGCGGCATCACTTGGATGACCTCGCCGCGCTTCCCCTTGTCGCGGCCGGACATGACCACGACGCGGTCGCCTTTCTTGATCTTGAACGATGCCATCACAGCACCTCCGGGGCGAGGCTTACGATCTTCATGTGGTTCTTCGCCCTGAGCTCGCGTGTCACTGGACCGAAAATACGCGAGCCGACAGGCTCCCCCGTGGCGTTGACAAGCACGGCGGCGTTGCGGTCGAACCGGATCAGCGAGCCGTCGGGCCTGCGCACACCATGAGCCGTCCGCACGATCACTGCCTTCATCACCTGGCCCTTCTTGACGCGGCCGCGCGGGATGGCGTCGACCACCGACACGACGATCGTGTCCCCGATCGTCGCATACTTGCGCTTCGAACCACCCAGCACCTTGATGCACTGAACGCGCTTGGCGCCGGAGTTGTCGGCGACGTCGAGGCTCGTCTCCATCTGGATCATTGCAGAATTCCTTTCGAGAAGGGCGTCTGGCACGCGGCTCGCGCCACAACCCGCCTCTTACATTTCATTTCCGCTCAAAGTCTCCGGCCTCTGCATGACGAAGCTTCCAGCTTCTCCCTGCAGCGCCCGGCATCAAGTCGTCCGCCCCGGCTACGGCTTGGGCTCTCCGACAACGACCCAGCGCTTATTCTTGGAGATCGGCCGCGACTCCTCGATCGACACCAGATCGCCAACCTTGAAAGCGTTGCCCTCGTCGTGTGCGTGGTACTTCTTGGAGCGGCGGACCGTCTTCTTGAGCAGGGGGTGCGTGTAGCGACGCTCCACCTCGACCACGACGGTCTTGGCGTTCTTGTCCGACACGACGACACCCTGCAGGATGCGCTTGGGCATGGGTGACTTCCTCTATCGTTCTATTTCGCGCCGCCAAGAGACTTCTGGCGCGTGACTGTCCTGATGCGAGCGATGTCACGACGGACCTGCCGGACACGCGCAACATTCTCGAGCTGACCAGACGCCTTCTGAAAGCGCAGGTTGAACTGCTCCTTCTTCAGCTTGACGAACTCGTCGTCGAGCTGGTCAATGGTCTTTTCTCGCAACTCTGAGGCCTTCATCGCCTGACTTCCTTAGCTGTACCTGCGGCATCGTGAACCGGCCGCCCGGTGTCGAACCGCGCGGAATTACTTCAAGCGCGTCACGATCCGGGTCTTGATCGGCAGCTTCGCTGCCCCGAGCATCAGCGCCTCTCGGGCCATCTGGTCGGGCACGCCGTCGAGCTCGAACATGATGCGACCCGGATGGACGCGCGCCACCCACAACTCCGGCGAGCCCTTACCTGAACCCATGCGCACCTCGGCAGGCTTCTTCGAGACCGGCAAGTCGGGGAACACGCGAATCCACACGCGGCCAGCGCGCTTCATGTGTCGCGTGATCGCGCGTCGAGCCGCCTCGATCTGTCGTGCCGTTATACGCTCCGGCTCCACCGCCTTGAGGCCGTGGCTGCCGAAGTTCAGCAGTGTGCCGCCTTTGGCAGTGCCGTGGATTCGGCCCTTGTGCGCCTTGCGGAACTTTGTGCGTTTGGGTTGCAGCATTTCCAATAACCTCTAGGGCAGGGGGCTCTCGCGGAATCAACCGCCCGAGCGCCCACCGCGATCACCCTTCTCTCGGTCGCCACGCTCGCGTCGACGATCGCCATCGCCGTCACGACGGCGGCCACCGCCACCCTCCTGCAGCTCGTTGTGCCGACGCTCTGACGCCATCGGATCGTGCTCGAGGATTTCGCCCTTGAACACCCAGACCTTGATGCCGATGATGCCGTAGGCGGTCATCGCTTTGCCGTAGCCGAAATCAATGTCGGCGCGCAGTGTATGCAGCGGAACGCGCCCTTCGCGGTACCACTCTGTGCGCGCGATCTCCGCACCGCCGAGACGCCCCGCAACGTTGATCCTGATGCCCAGGGCACCAGTTCTCAGCGCCGACTGCACTGCCCGCTTCATCGCACGTCGGAATGCAACACGACGCTCGAGCTGCTGGGCGATACCCTCTGCAATCAGTGTCGCATCGATCTCCGGCTTACGGATCTCCACGATGTTGAGATGCACCTCCGAAGAAGTCAGCGCCGCGATTTCGCTGCGCAGCTTCTCGATGTCCGTGCCCTTCTTGCCGATCAGGACGCCCGGACGCCCGGTATGAACGGTGACCCGGCACTTGCGGTGCGGACGCTCGATCACGACCTTTGCAATGGAGGCCTGCCGCTGCTGCTTGAGGATATGAGCGCGAATGGCTATGTCCTCGTGCAAGAGCTTGGCATACTCGCCACGCGCAGCGAACCAGCGGCTGTCCCATGTCCGATTGATGCCGACACGAAGGCCGACGGGATTGATCTTCTGACCCATGGCTCAGCTCTCCTCAGCCGCAACGTCCGCCGGCTTGACCTCGCGCACCACAACGGTGATCTGCGCGAACGGCTTCAAGATCTGGCTGGAGCGACCGCGACCGCGTGCCGCGAAGCGCTTCATCACGAGATTCTTTCCGACCCAAGCCTCCGCGACGACGAGGTCGTCGACGTCGAGGCCATGATTGTTCTCTGCGTTCGCAACCGCGCTCATCACGCACTTGCGGACGTCCTGTGCGATCCGCTTCTTGGAGAATTCCAGATCAGCGAGCGCAGTGTTGACCTTCTTGCCGCGAATGAGTCCCGCGACCAGATTGAGCTTTTGCGGCGAAACCCGAAGGTTCCGCGCCACAGCCTGGGCCTCGTTCTCGGCGAGGCTTCGCTCACGCTTGGGCTTACCCATCGATATCTCCTCAGCCCTTGCCCTTGACGGCCTTTTTGTCGCCGCCGTGGCCCGAGAAGGACCGGGTCGGGGCGAACTCGCCGAACTTATGGCCGATCATGTCCTCCGTGACAGCCACGGGGACATGCTTCTTGCCATTGTAGACGCCGAACGTCAGACCGACGAACTGCGGCAGTATCGTCGAGCGACGGGTCCAGATCTTGATGACCTCGTTACGGCCGGATCCGCGCGACTTGTCGGCTTTCTTCAACAAGTAGCCGTCGACGAACGGGCCTTTCCAGACTGAGCGTGGCACGGGCTATCTCCAGTGAACGTCGGTGAGCAACACGAGGCTTAAGCCTTCGCGCGACTGCGAATGATGTACTTGTCGGTCGTCTTGTTCTTGCGCGTCTTGTAGCCCTTGGTCGGCTTGCCCCAAGGAGTCGCCCAGTGCTTGCCGCCGTTGGTACGGCCGCCATTCGGATGGTCGACCGGGTTCATGGTGATGGACCGCACAGTCGGCCGCGTCCCCTGCCAACGAGTCCGCCCAGCCTTGCCGACGATCTGGTTCGAATTGTCCGGATTGGACACCGCCCCGACGCTCGCCATGCACTCCGCACGAACCTTACGGGTCTCGCCTGACCCCATCCGAAGTATAGCCCAGCCAGCATCGCGGCCGACGAGCTGGATATAGGAGCCGGCAGCCCGCGCCATCTGCCCGCCGCGCCCCGGCTTCATTTCCACATTGTGCACGATCGTGCCGATCGGCATCGCCGAAAGCGGCATCGCGTTACCGGGCTTCACGTCCACCTTCTGCCCCGACACGACCGTGTCGCCGACGGCCAGACGCTGCGGCGCCAGGATGTAGGCCACATCGCCGTCGTCATAGCGGATCAGCGCGATGAATGCCGTGCGGTTCGGATCGTACTCCAGTCGTTCGACCTTCGCCGGCACATCGAACTTGCGCCGTCGGAAATCAACCAGTCGATACGACTGCTTATGACCACCACCGATGTGACGCGTCGTGATGCGCCCGTTGTTGTTGCGGCCACCCGTCTTGGACTTGCCTTCGACGAGCTGCTTCAGCGGCTCACCCTTCCAGAGGGTGGACCGATCGATCAGCACCAGATGGCGCAGACCGGGGCTGGTGGGCCTGAATGTCTTCAATGCCATGGCGGCGAACCTTGCTCTAGAGACCGGTCATCACGTCGATCATGTGGCCAGCTTCCAGCGTGACGACGGCTTTCTTGACGTCGCTCTGGAGGGCCACCATGCCGCGAAACACCTTCTTCTTGCCCTTGCGGACCGAGGTGTTGACGGCCTTGACCTTGACCGAGAACAACTGCTCGACGGCCGCCTTGATCTGCGGCTTTGTTGCAGTGCTCTTGACGTTGAACACGACCTGGTTGTTGACCGAGGCCCTGGTAGATTTCTCAGTGATCACCGGAGAGATGATCACGTCATAGGCTAAGTGGGCAGCGTTGCTCATTTGAACCGCGCCTCCAGCGCTTCCACCGCAGCCTTGGTCAGCACCAGCTTCTTCCGGCGAAGGATGTCGTAAACATTGATACCCTGCACCGGCAACAGATCGATGTTTGGTATGTTGCGTGCGGCGCGCGCGAAACCCGGCTCGAGCTCTGCACCGTCGATGATGAGCGCATTCGTCAGATCGAACTTTGCAAAGCTCGCCCGCAGCGCCTTCGTCTTGCCTGCTTCGGCCGCGGCCTTGTCGAGCACCACGATCTCGCCGGCCTTCGCCTTGGCGGACAGTGCGTGCCTCAAAGCCAGCGCGCGAACCTTCTTGGGCAGATCGATGGCGTGGCTGCGCGGCTTGGGACCGAACGCCTTGCCGCCTCCGCGCCACTGCGGCACCGACTTGTCGCCGTGCCGCGCACCGCCGGAGCCCTTCTGCTTGTACATCTTCTTTCCGGTCACATTGACCTCGGACCGGTCCTGCGTGTGGTGAGTGCCAGCCATCCGCTTGAGCGTCTGGTAGCGCACCATCCGCGCGATGAGATCCCGCCGAGGCTCAAGACCGAATATGGCATCCGAAAGCTCGATGGTGCCGGCTGCGCCGGTCTCGAGCGTGATCAGGCTTGTCTGCATGGTCCCGCTCACTCCTTCGCTTCTGCGGCAACTGGCGCCGCATCGCGCTTCTTAACCGCGCCGGGCTTGGGCGCATCCTTGTGCATCGCGCGCTTGACCGCATCGCGCACCATCACCCAGCCGCCTTTGGCGCCAGGCACCGCGCCGCGGATCATCAACAGACCCCGCTCGACATCTGTCTTGACGACCACGAGATTCTGCGTCGTGACGCGCTCGTCGCCGAGATGGCCCGCCATCTTCTTGCCCTTGAACACCTTGCCGGGGTCCTGGCGCTGGCCGGTCGAGCCGTGGCTACGATGGCTCACCGACACGCCGTGCGTGGCGCGCAGCCCCCCGAAGTTCCACCGCTTCATCGCGCCAGCGAAGCCCTTGCCCTTGGTGTCGCCGGTAACATCGACGAACTGGCCCGGAACGAAGTGATCCACGGTGATCTCGGAGCCGACGTCGATCAGATTGTCGGCGCTGACCCGGAACTCCGCGATCTTCCGCTTGGGTTCGATCTCCACTTTCGCAAAGCGCTGCCGCTCCGCATTCGACGTATGCTTGGGCTTACGCGTGCCGACGCCGAGTTGCACAGCCGTATAGCCGTGCTTGTCGACCGTGCGTTGCGCGACGACCTGGCACTTGTCGATCTTCAGCACCGTCACCGGCACGTGCTCGCCGGCATCCGTGAAGATGCGGGTCATGCCTACCTTCTGTGCTATCAATCCTGACCGCATGGGGTCCTCATCGTAGGCAGTGGGCAGTGGGCAACCAACAGTCGAAGACAGGCTGCGAAAGGAGAGATCTCCCCGGCCGGCCAACTACTGGCGAAGCCTCCCTACAGTTTGATCTCGACGTCCACACCGGCAGCCAGATCGAGCTTCATGAGTGCGTCGACCGTCTGAGGTGTCGGATCGACGATATCGAGCACGCGCTTGTGAGTGCGCATCTCGAACTGCTCGCGGCTCTTCTTGTCGATGTGCGGCGACCTGTTGACACAGAACTTCTCGATGCGCGTCGGCAGCGGAATAGGCCCGCGAACCTCTGCGCCCGTGCGCTTGGCCGTATTGACGATCTCACGCGTCGAAGCATCGAGTATTCGATGATCGAAGGCCTTGAGCCTG
>CAMAYR010000007.1 GCA_945862355.1 Devosia equisanguinis
TACGCCTCCTCATCGAGGAGATCGTCGCGGACGTGTTCGAAGTACCCGCTGTCGAGCTCAAATTGGCGACGCGAGGCAAGGCTCGGATCGCCCTGGCCCGGCAGGTCGCCATGTATATCGCCCACGTCGGCTATGGGTTGACGCTGACCGAGGTCGGCTACCTTTTCGAGCGTGATCGAACGACTGTGGCCCATGCCTGCAGCATCGTCGAGCAACGCAGGGACGACCGGGAATTCGATGCCGCCGTTGCCCTGCTGGAGTTGATCGTGCGCGCTCTCGACGGTGCTGGAGCGGTGACTTGCGTCCCCGAGGGTTGCGGGCCGGCCCGGACTGGCTACGCCTCGTCTTAGCCTGACGTCCCAGCCTCGTTCAGATGGCGAATTCGTTCGACGCCAGCCGCTGAATGCGATGACTTTCCCAGCCACGACACTGGGTTTACTTCCCTCTCAACTGGAGTAATTCGGCATGGAAGACCCCGCTTCCGGCAACGCGGAGCCGTTGCTCGCGACCATGAAGGCTCTGGCCCGGCGAGGCGCGCTGTTGGTGCGTCAGGCCGATGGGACCGGGGTAATTGCGCAGACCGACGCCCGGCGCTCAGCGCGGCGGATCGAGCCCCAGGCTTTCCTGACGTTGCTGGATGCGGGATGGCTGCGCTCGACCGGCGCGGATCGCTTCGTGATCTCGAGGCGTGGTGCAACTGCCATTCGCAACCGGTTGAACCACCCCCAGCCCACGGCTGTGACCTCGCTGGAGACCCCCGCAGAGCCGGACGCCCCATCCCCATCCCGCCCGCCCGTTCAGCCACGCCGCTGCGATGCACGCCCGGATCGGAACCTGCGCGAGAGCCCACTGGCATGGCTGGCTCAACGCCGGGACAAGGACGGTAAGCCGATGATCTCAGCTGACGAGCTTGAGGCGGGTGAGCGTCTCCGACTGGACTTCGAGCGGGGCCAGATGGGCCAGCGCGTGACCTCTAGCTGGGACGCCGCCGCCGTGCCGTCCCGCCAACCACGCGGCGCGCCACGGGCAGGGCTCGAGATGGCCGACGCCGTGCTCGCCGCCCGGCAGCGGGTCGAATTGGCGCTGAAGGCCGTTGGCCCGGAGCTGGCCGGCATGCTGCTCGACGTGTGTTGCTTCCTGAAGGGGCTGGAGCAGGCCGAGCGCAACGGCGGCTGGCCGCGGCGGGCCGGTAAAGTGGTCCTGCAACTGGGGCTGGCCCACCTCGCTCGCCACTATGGGCCCGATCGCCGGGAGAAGGCCGGACCGGCGCGGGTCGAGAGCTGGCACGCGACGGGTTGGGGTATCCCCGAAGAGCGCAGGGCAATGCCCGGGACGGCTGATAAGCCGACGGACAGTGGCAAGGGTAACACCATGTCGAAGAAATAGAGCCTGACGCTCGACGCCCGATTGCCACCGCACGCGGACTCGTGCCAGTTTTCGTCATCGTGCAACAACCGAGAGGAGGTGATCCGATGTCGAGTGGGATGACAGGGCTGTGTTTCGAGCTGGATGTCGTCACGCGAGCCACGGGAGAAGCCTCCTGGGTTGGCTGACGAGCCACCGGTGATCGCCGGGCCGTAAGGCTGGGCGCACGCAGTCCAATTCTCACGGAGGGCCGCTCGTTCGAGCGGCCCTTTGTCTTTGGTGGCCAGGTATGGGTCTTGGTGCATCAAGTAGGTCGCAGAGCTGCCGTGCCGGCGCTTAGCGGCACCGTCTCTGTCTCGAGAAATCTCCGCGATGCAGTAAGGGCGTAGCTGCACCATCTGCGAGCCGCCCGTTTTCAGGGTTGATGCAACCGGTGATGGCGGAACCCGGTCTGGGAGGATCGAGGAGCCACAGGCGCGCGCGGCGCTCCCAGCAAAGTGTCTCGAGGCAGCCGCTATTCAACAGGTCGGGAGTTCAGCGAAGCTGGACCGTGCCTGCAGGCGCGTCGAAGCGACCAGGGAAAAGCGAAGCAGGGCTCGCCAGCCTGGCCGCCCATGGTGCCGACCTGCAACCTGTTGGAATCCATCTCATACGACCAAGTGCGTTCAGCGGTGTGAGCGGGGGGAGCCGCGTGGCGCCCCCCGATCCGATTCGCAGTACGCCGATTTCTGGCGCCAGGGTCCGATCAGGTCCGCTTGCGCATCGTCTTGGCGAAGCTGTCGGACACGATGCCGTCGTACCAGTCGAGGCTCTCCTCGTAGTTGGCCTTGCGCAGGTCCGCGCCTTCCCCCGGCTTGGAGACGAATGGGCCGACGGGGTCGAGCTTGCCGCCCTTCGGCACATAGCCCGCGCCGATCTTGACGCTGTCGTTGGGCGCGAGCAGCGACCAGCAGGTGTTGCGGAAGTTGGGTGAGAACTTCTGCTTGCCCGCCAGCGAGGCGAGGATGTCATTGGCCACCACCTTGGCCTGGCTGTTGGCGGAGAACGCCGACTTCGGCATCTCGGCCGCGATCGTGGCGTCACCCAGAACGTAGACGCCCTTGACCTTCGTGGAGGTGAAGTTCTCGCCGTTCACCGGGCACCAATCACCTTGGGAAAGCCCGATCTTGTGCGCGATCGCGCCCGCGCGCTGCTGGGGAATGACGTTGGCGACGTCGGCCTTGAAGGTCTTGCCCGCCTTGGTCGTCAGCGTCTTCGTCTTGGCATCGATCTTCGTCACCGCGAAGTCGTCGATCTCGTTGGACAAGTTCATCTCGATGATGCCCTTGTAGTATTTATCGTATGCTTCCATGAAAACCGGCTGCTTGGAGAAGGCGCGCTTGGGGTCCAGAATTACGAGCTTCGACTTCGGCTTGCGCGTCTTGAGGTAGTGCCCGATCATTGCAGCGCGCTCGTAGGGGCCGGGCGGGCAGCGATAGGGATTGTTCGGCGCGACCATCACCACGGTGCCGCCGTTGCGCATGGCCTCGAGTTGCTTCTTGAGCAACTGGGTCTGCGCGCCGGGCAGATAGGCGTGAGGCATGATCTGGGCGACCTTCTCGCTGTAGCCCTCGATCGAATCGTACTTGATTTCGATGCCGGGAGCGACGACGAGGCGGTCGTAGCCATAGGAGCGCCCACCGGCCATCACCGTGCGCGCCGTCGTGTTCACGTCCGTCGCGCGGGCGTGGACGACCTTGACGCCGAGCTTCCTCAACCCATCGTAGTTGTGCTGCAGCGACGCATAGGAGCGGAAGCCGCCGAGGTAGAGGTTGGAAAAGAAGCACGTCGTATAGATGCGCGAGACCTCGATCAGCGTCACGTCGAGCTTGGGCTCGCCGCGCTTGAGCTGATGGGCGACCGTCGCGCCGCCAGGGCCGCCGCCGATGATTACGACTTTCGCGGCGGCTTGTGCGATCGCGAAACTGCCGGCGCCAGCGGTGCCAGCAAGCGTCGCACCGAGCCCCAAGCCGAGTTCACGGCGGTTGTAGTTGTTCGTCATACGTTTTCTCCCCTTGCTCGAACGCGCGATTGACCAACGGCAAGATGGACGATCGCTGCAATACAGCAACGCCGCCGACCGCTGCAGAGAGTGGCGTTCGCACCCTTCCGCTCACTTTTACACAGTGCGAGACTAGCCCAGGGTGAACAATGCGACAATCCGACAGCGTTCGACTGTCAGTAGCACACGATATGTCCCGTAATCCGTGATCCTCTCAATGCGCAGCAGCATTGGGGGATTGGATGAACCGGGCCTTGTATGACGAGGACCGGACAACTCGTGTGCTACTGAAACGTGAGAAGGTGGCACGTTGCCCTCGCTCAGTCGCTGGGTTAGCCTCTTTCCTTCGGGACTGAATTTAGATCCGTCGGAGTAGGTCGAGATGAGATTTTCTGGGGCGTTCGCGGCTTGTGCCGCGGTGGTGGCAGGCATGGTGATCGCGGGAGGGGCATTCGTTCCGTCCGCGCTCGGCCAAACATCTTCCGCTGGGACCGGGGGTGACTTCTATCGCGACAAAACGGTGAACATCATAGTCTCGACGGGGCCGGGCGGCGGATACGACCTCTACGCGCGAACGTTGTCCGAGCATATCGGTCGGCACGTTCCGGGCCAGCCTAACTTCATCCTGCAGTTCATGCCGGGCGCGGGTGGGGTGCGCGCTGCCGATTACCTCTACAACATCGCTGCCAAGGACGGCAGCGTCATCGGCCTGATGTCGAACGGCATCCCGCTCGTTCAGCTCTTGAAGGCTGATGTGCGCTTCGACGTGGCGAAGTTCAATTTCATCGGCCGTGCGGACGCGATGAATGCGATGACCATGGTGGCGAGCAGCTTGAACGTGAAAACGGTAGAGGCCGCTCGCGCAGCCGACCTCGTGTTCGGCAGTACCGGACGTGGCCAGCAAAGCGACATGCATCCGAACGCTTTGAAGAATGTTCTGGGCTTGTCGCGCATCAAGGTTGTGATCGGCTACAAGGGTAGCTCGGCGGTCAACCTCGCGCTCGAGAAGGGCGAGGTCAACGCGCACTCTTCGGCATGGTCGAGCTGGAAAACGAGTGGCGCGCGCATGATGCAGTCTGGCATTGTTATTCCGCTGGTCGAGCATGGTGTCGAGAAATCGCCCGACAATCCAGGTGTGCCACTCGTGCTCGACCTCGCGCGGAACAACTTCGAGCGCCAGGTGCTGACCCTCATCAGCTCAGATGCCGCGGTCGGCCGCGCCTTCATCACTCCCCCTGGCGTGCCCGCCGAGCGATTGGCAGTCCTGCGTGGAGCATTCGAGAAGACTATGAAAGATCCCGCCTTCCTCGCCGACGTCAAGAAGCGCAAGCTCGAGATATGGCCGCTTACCGGAGCGGAACTGCAAAAGCAGGTGGAGACGGTCATGAAGAGTTCGCCGGAGGTTATCTCCACTGCAAAACAGGCTCTGGGCTTCTAACGGATACAAGGGCCCGAAGCGCTCCGCGTGGTCGCCAAGCCCGAGGTTCGGGTAGAGGCCAAGCGGATTACCAGGGATTTGGCCAACTGCTTGAGCTCGCCTAGATCGGGGCTCGGCGGGCCCTTCTTCCGCTCCTGACGCCTCGACTTTGCCATGCTTCCCGGCATGGCGCTCGGCATCGGCGGCGTGATAGCCACGACGAAGCAGCCAAAGCCACCCACTGCTGTCGCACTCCGCGCCAAACGAAGTTGAAACACGATTTCAGAAATCGCCGAGGGAGTAGTGTCGAAATGAAAACCAGCCGCGCCGCGGTCATCACCGAGCACAACAAGCCACTCACCATCCAGGACGTGCCGATCCCAGACCTCGAGCCCGGCGCGTTGCTCGTCAAGATCACCTGCTCGACGCTATGCGGCACGGATGTTCATCGCTGGCATGGCCCCCTCGGTGGCAGCGACACGCTCCCCATCATTACCGGCCATGAGCCCTGCGGCATTGTGCAGGAGATCAACGGCAAGCGTAACGACATCCTGGGCCAGCCCGTCAAACCCGGCGATCGCATCGTCTGGAGCTACGTTGCGTGCGGCTCTTGCTACTATTGCAGCGTCGCCGTGCAGCCCTGCATCTGCCCAGACCGTGCATCTTGGGGCCACAACCGTGCTGACCAGTTCCCGTTCCTGCTCGGCAGCGTCTCCGAGTACATGTACGTCCCGCCACCGTGCCTCATCATCAAGGTCCCGGACAATGTTTCATCGCCCTCTGCCGCCGCGTCTGCCTGTGCTTATCGCACGATCATGCACGGCTTCGACCGTCTGGGGGCAGTGAAGGCGCACGAGACGATTCTGATACAAGGTTCCGGTCCGCTCGGGAGTTTCGCTGCCGCCGTCGCGAAAGACCACGGAGCCAGGGAAGTCTTGATGATCGGCGCTCCAGCCCAACGTCTCGCCGTCGCCAAGCGTATGGGCGCCGACCAGGTGCTCAACATGGAGGACGAGCCCGACCCGAAGAAGCGCCGCCAGTTGGTGCGCGATCACACCGGCGGCCGTGGCGCCGACATTGTTATCCAGGTCGCAAACAATGCGGCTGTTCCCGAAGGCCTTACGATGCTGCGCGGTGGCGGGCGTTACCTTCACATCGGCGCTGGCGGTAAAGCCTCGATCCCCGTCGAGAGCATGCCGCAGCAAATGGACTTTCTGCACGTCCGTTCGGCGGAGCCGCGCCATTGGCTCCAGGCCATCGACTTCCTCTCGACCCGCCAGAACCGCTTCCCCTTCGACGACATGATCTCCAAGAGCTACAAGCTCGAAGATATCAACATCGCCATGGAAGACATGGACAAGTACCGCGTGGTCAAAGCTGCTATCGCGTTTTCGTGAGGTAGCGTCCGGCGAAGATATCGGCACCAGTCTCGCCGACGTCCGAACCGGATGCGAAGCACCTCGCTGAGGGGAGCCGGCTTGCTGCCCGAGGTTGTATTTGGAGAGCTCAGTATCCAGCACTCGATGCGCTCGTATCCCCCGGCTCCGACACCGTGATACGCCGGAGCTGGCGTAATTCGTCGGCTGGGAAGTCGTTGCGCGCGTGGTTCGTACACCGGTTGTCCCAAATCACGATGTCCTTGGGCTTCCAGGGATGCGCGTAAACGAACTCCGGCTTCTCGGCGTGATCGAACAGATCGGCCAGAAGTGCCTCGCTCTCGGCCCGATCCATGCCGATGATGTAGCGGGTCATCAGCCGGCTCAGGTATAGGGACTTCCGGCCTGTATCCGGGTGGACCTTGACGAGCGGGTGGACTGCATTCGAGAGCGTTGGATCATCCTCCCGGGTCTGCTCGCGAAACGTCGCGTCGACCTGGTAGATGAACTTGCATTGCTTGCCCTCGATGCGGAGCTTGGTTGATTCCGGCAAAGCGTCATAGGCAGCATACAGGTTCGCAAACTTGGTCTCGCCGCCACGCGAGGGAACCTGCATCGCCCATAGCGACGTGGCCCGATATGGGATGTCGCGGTGCGACCCGTCCGAATGAAATTGCATCTCACCATCGGGCAGCGAGCCGACCTGCTTGCCGTTTTCGCGAATGTTGGTGACGTACATGACGCCGCGCTCCCGCGATTTGCCCTCGCCCTTCTCGTCCTTAGAGATCTGCTTCTCGTCGGCCTTCCCGAACACGGAGGCAAAACGCACCTGATCGTCGTAGGAGAGATCCTGCCCGGGCACGCAAAGCACGAGATGATGCGCGAACGCCTCGCGCAACTCCCGCTTCACGTCGTCGCCGTATGGCTTGGAAAGATCGAGCCCATGGACACGCGCGCCGAGCACAGACCCCATCGGCTCTAAGCTAAGTTGCGATTTGGCGATTTGCATTTTTTCCTCGGCTAGTACGTTGTCGCAGCGTCCGCTTAATGCGCCATCTTCTGAGACATTTTGCAACATCTTTTCGGGCACATCTTTTGGGGCACCCAATTCCCGGCGTCGACACCCTTCGCGGAGCCATTCGTAGAACTCGGCCATGCTGGCCTCGGTGCGATCGTTGCCGCCGAACCAGATCGTTTGTCGATGGATGAGGTCGCTCACCAAGACCCGATAGGTGTGTCCCTTGCGGACCGGGTTTGCGTCGATGGCGAACTGTTCGGAGCGGTGGCTTCCCGGATGTGGGAGGCGGCGCGCAGGCGCCGCGCGAGTTCGTTCGCCTAGCAGAGCAGGTTGCCGGCATCGCCAAGGTGCTCGGCGTCAGCCGAAAGCACAAGCAGTAGCCCTGAGGTGGAAGGCAGTTGCGGCTCGACGCGCGCATCGAGCGGCTATGAATGAGACCGCACGAACGCATCGAGCAGCCGGTTGAACGCAGCCGGGTGCTCGCGATAGACGAAGTGCCCAGAGCGGTTGAAGATGCGTACCTCGGTCTTGCGCTGGCGCTTCATGAACAGCTCGATGAGCTGCATGCCGGCCTCCAGCGTCGCGCCGGGATCGTTGTAGCCCCACACCACAAGGGTCGGGCATGGCATGCCCTGCTCGATCAACCAGCGGTGGACCTCGCCGCGCTGCTTTTGCATCTGCGGCGCGAACTGCTTCGGCAGCAGGGCCTCCTTGACCATCTTGTCGACCGAGACGCGGTTTCGCTCGGTCAGACCGATAGCGAGGCTGTCGTCGATCCAGGCCTCCGTGACGATCTTCGGATTATAGGAGTAGTTCTCCAGATACCAGCGGATCGATTCTCGCGTGGTCTCCGGCTGTGGACGGTTCTTCACTGCCAGGTGCGTGCGGGTGGTGCCGGGAGACAGCGTGCCCGACGACACGCAGGTGCTCGTGCGTACAAGATCGGGCCGTTCCATCGCAATTCGCGTGACGATGTAGCCACCGCGACTGTGGCCTACGAGGTGGTAGGGCTTTTTACCCAGCTTATCGAGGAATGCGATGATGTGCTGTACGCTGGCGTGCATGGTGTAGTCGGCATCGGTTCTCGGGTTGTCCGTGTAACCCTGACCGAGCCGGTCTAGCGAGATCGTATTGTAATGCCTCGCCAGTGCTGGAAAGTTCAACTCCCACACACGCGCCGAGCTCGAGCCGTCGGTCGAGCCCATCTGTACGCCATGGATGAACACGATGCGATCGCCGGCGCCCTGGTCGAAATAGCGCGTGCGGATGCCGTCGACGTCGATCCATCTCTCCGGCCCCATGTCGAGGGAATCCGGGCGCCATGAGGCATCGCCATCGATGGCGGCTGGCTTCGATGCGCCGGCTTTGGGCGCTGATTGCTTCTTCGGCTTAGTTGCCATGGGCGACGCCCTCCACGAACTCGGTGATGACGCGATTGAACTCCTCAGGGCGCTCGCGGAAGCTGAAGTGACCGCCCTCGTTGACGATGTGCATGCTGAGGCGGCCCGTCTTCTCCGCGATAACGTCGTAGAGCTTCATGCCGAGATCGATCGGCGCCGTCGGATCGTTCCACGCCCAAACCAGCAGGATCGGCCGACGGAACCCTTCGGCCTTGATACGCATTAAAAACTCTTCCTTGTCGGCGAGCAGCCCGGGCAGGAAGCGCGACGCCATCAGCCCCTCGGCATGCATCTTGTCGATGGCAGCCTTGTTCTTCGGCGACTCGGTGATCTTCTGCTTCATCGCCAGCCAAGCGTCGGTAACGTGGTCGGATCGGAATGAGTATTGCTCGTAGACCCAGCGCGAGGACCAGCTCGTTCCGGGTACGTAGGGGTTGGTGCAGAACACCACATCGTTGCGGCCAGTACCGGGTGCCGCCGTGTTGCTGTCGACGATGACGCAACTGCTCACGAGCCGTGGCGTGTCCAGTGCGATGCGCGCGGCCACGTAGCCGCCGCGGCTGTGGCCGACCAGATGGCAGGGCCCCTTGCCCAGTAGCTCGAGAAAGCGAGTCGCGTGGCGCACCGAGGCCGCCATCGTGCAATCCTCGTCGCGCTTGGGATTGTCGGTCCAGCCCTGCCCGATCCGATCGATCGATATCACCTTGAAGCGCTTTGCAAGCACGGAAAAATTGAGGTCCCAGTCCTCGGCATTCTCTCCGCCCGAGGCATCGCCCATTTGTCCGCCGTGAATGAGCACGATGGGCGCCTCGCCGTCTCCAGCCTCGAAATAGCGGGTTCGTATCCCGTCCACGTCGAGCCACTTCTCGCCATAGGTCTGCAGTGACATGCCCGCTCCTCGATGTGTGCGATTATGAATTCGCATCGCTCAAGCTCGCAATGGCCAGCCCTCTCAAGCTGGTTCAGGCCTAACGTAGTTTGGAGTTGGTTTTGGCGCCAGAGCGATCAGGATCAGCGATCATGGACGAAACGGCTGTGTGGTCGAGGGCGCGCGCGGACTGGGCAACGCCGATCGTGTGCTTTGGGAGACGGCCGGCGATGCTACCGAAGTCCTCGATCGAGAAAGCGTGGTTTATCATGCAGCGATATCCGCGGCACCTTGGTCTCGCTGCTGGTCATGCCAGTATCCGGCAATGGTCCGCACAGTCGCCGCGGACAATGAAACTGAAATCCGATTTCAAAAAGGTGTTGCCAGGTGCGAACGCATTGACGTTAGATGGATCGCAGGGGAGACATGAGGTAGGACACGACGATGCCGGCAGCCGCTGAAGCCAATCGTGCCGAGGTATTTTCCTGGCACTTCGCACCGTGGCCCTATCTCGATGAAAGCTTCGAGAAAAAATACGAAAGCGGCTGGATCACGATCCCCAACAAAGAGTTCGATCGCAAGAAGGCACGTGGTCTCTTCCAAGAGTACATCGACGGTCTGGCGCATGCCGATGAGGTCGGCTTCGACGGTGTGGTTTTGAACGAGCATCACCAGAATATCTATGGATTGATGCCCTCTCCCAATATTCTGGCGGCGGCGCTCACTCAGCGCATGAAGCACGGCAAGATCGTCGTGCTCGGGAACCTCGTGCCGCTCCACTTCCGTCCGCTGCGTGTGGCGGAGGAGTACGCAATGCTCGATTGCATGACAGATGGGCGCATTATTGCCGGCTTCGCGCCGGGCGGCGGGCACGAGGCGTTCAGCTATTCCTACTCCATGCCGCTCGCCCGCGAGCGCTTCTGGGAGGGCATCGATCTCATAATGCAAGCGTGGACCAAGCCCGGCCCGACCGAGTTCTATGGCAAGCATTATCAGATGCGCTACGTGAACCCGTGGCCGCAGCCGCTGCAGACGCCGCATCCGCCGGTCTGGGTGCCAGGCTCCAACAGTGAGGATACGATGTATCAGGCCGCCAAGCGCGGCTTCTGCTAATTCGTCTCGACGCGTTCCAAGCTTGCCGGTGTCAAGCGTTCGACCTTGCGGTTCGAAGAAATCGTCGGCGAGGTCGGCAAGACATTTCATCCAAAGCAGATGGGGCTCTTGTTCAGCGTCTACGTCGGCGAGACCGATCAGATCGCGCGCAAGGAGTGCGAGGAGGCGGTATTCTATTTCACGAAGTATTGTCTGAAGGGGCATCAGAGGCGAAAGGGGCGCCGTCTCACCATGGCGCCGGGTGGCCTCAGCCCGAGCACGTATCAGCGCTATCTCGAAACATCCGACGTTACCGCCAAGATGTTGGGCGATGCGGAGAGCTGGGCAGACCTCGACCAGATGGGCTCGATCATCGTCGGCAGCCCTGAGACGGTGTTCGACAAGCTGTGGCCGTTCATCACCGAGGCGCACATCGGCAACCTGCTGATCCAGTTTCACATCGGCAACCTCAGCAAGGAGCTGACGCTGAAGAGCCAGGCGCTGTTTGCCGAGAAGGTGCTGCCGCGGCTGAAGGCTGATAGCCAGAAATTCTTCGAGAAGAACTATCCGGTTGCGACCAAGGGCAAGGGCAAGAGTAAGGCCGCGGCCAAGAAGAAGGTGCCGGCGTGATGAACGTGACGACGGTAAATGTCCGTGGCAAATCGATAGAGATGCTGGAAGCCGGAAGCGGGCCAGCGGTGCTCTACCTGCACGGCGTCTACGACGTGCACACCTTCCAGGGCAAGCCTTTCCCGTTTCACGAGCGGTTGGCGCGCCACTGCCGGCTGATGATGCCGGCGTTGCCGGGGTGCGGCACGTCACTTGGGATCGCGGACATCACGCATATCGAGGACCTCGCTTTTCACTACCTCGACCTGCTCGATGCGCTGAAGATCAAGGAAGCGACAATCGTCGGCTTCTGTCTGGGCGGCTGGATCGCGGCTGAGATGGCGGTCCGCAACCCTGAGCGTGTGGGCAAGCTCGTGCTGATCGGAGCCGGGGGGTTGCAAATGAAAGGTGCGCTCAACGCGGACCTCTTCATGTACTCGCAGAACCGGGACGGCGGAGTGATGCTCGAGCTGCGCGAACTCTTGTTCGGCGATGCCGATGGCAAGCAGGCCAACGAAATCGTGCCGGACGGACGCGTGTCGGTGGCCGACGAGGTGCGCCGCTACAAGGGCCTCACGATCGCCGGTCGCGTCGGCTGGGAGCCGCCGTACTTTCTCGACATGAAGCTGCAGAGCCGGCTGCATCGCATTACGGCACCGACACTACTGCTCTGGGGCGAGAGGGACCGGCTGATTCCGCTCGCTAACGGCAAAGCTTATGCGTCCGGCATTCCGAAGACGTCGCTGCAGACGATCAAGGACGCGGGTCATTCCGTTCACATCGAAAATCCGGACGAGTGCCTGAAGCAGATCGTGCCGTTCATCGAGACGGGCGCGCTGCCCAAGACGAAGGCCAGGGCTAATGTTTAGTCTGCCATACCAGATGGACGAGCTTGGATTCCTCATGGCAGCATGAGGGTAAAACACGGAGCAACGCGGACTGAAGCGCGATCGCCGCGCCTAGAACCGCGCTGACGGGCATGGGAGCAACGGGGCGGCGCCTACGTCTACCCCGACCTGACGATGGGAGGCTGCATTGCGACGGACTCATCTGGTTCTCGGTCTCGCTGTCTTGCTTTTGGCGACACCCGTTGCCGCTCAGAATAGCCCGCCTACCGGGAAGATGACGATCGGCCTGTCCTCGATCGGCCTGTCCTCGATCGGCACGGCCGAGCAGTGGCTGCCGTGGCTCGAATCGGGCCGCGAAGGCTGGCTAGGCCTCGAGCCCGTCTACGAGTCGCTGGTCGGCTCCGAGCCCAAGACCGGCGCCTTCCTGCCGCAGCTGGCAGAGCGCTGGCAGATGGAGGACGGCGGGCTGCGCTGGCGTTTTCACTTGCGGAAGGGCGTCAAGTTCCACGACGGTGGCGACTTTACCGCCCAGGACGTGGTGTTCTCCCACGAGCACATGGTCGGCAAGAAGTCGGTCGCATCGGCCAGTGCCGTGCTGCGCAATCTCGTCGGCCGGATCGAGGTCGTCGGCCCGCATGAGATCGTCTACCATCTCAAGCAACCCGATGTGACGTTTCTCGGCCGGGTCGGCACCACACTTTTCGGCGTGGTATCGAAGGCCTACGGGGAGCGTGTCGGCGAGAGGGAGGCAGCAAGCAAGCCGGTCGGCACCGGGCCGTACCGGATGATGGAGCACCGGCGCCAGCAGTCGATCGTCTACGATGCGGTGGAAAACCACTACCTCGACAAGCCCGGCTTCAAGACTGTGGTGCTACGCCGCGTGCCGGATCAGGCCGCTCGACTTGCCATGCTGCGCAGCCGCGAGATAGACATCTCCGAGATCCCGTTCCGGCTCAAGCGGGAGGCCGAGGCGGCAGGCCTCAAGATCTTCCGCGTTCCGGGCGCCGCCATTTATCACCTCCAGCTCGGCGGCCAGCTTTCGCCAAAGCGGGAGCAGTTCGACAAGACCGTGCCGTGGGTCGCCGACCCCGCCGATCCCGCGAGCGCCGAGCGTGCGCGCAAAGTGCGTCTCGCGCTGAACCTCGCCGTCGACAAGCGTGCGATCATCCGCGCCGTATTCGAGGGCGAGGGCTCGCCTTCCATCTCGCCGTTCTTCGCTCCGGAATCGGAGTTCAATGCGCCGGGCACCAAGGCTGTCGGCTATGACCCGAAGGAGGCCAAGCGACTGCTGGCCGAGGCGGGCTATCCCAACGGCTTCAGCAGAGAGATCGAGATGCTCCTGATGCCATGGCCGGGGCGGGCGGAAATGGCTGACGTGGGCGAGGTCGTGGCCGGGTTCTGGGAGAAGAACCTAGGTCTCAAGGTGCGCCGTCGGCCGATCGACTGGGCCACGTTCGCGCCCAACTACGCTGCCTCACGCAAGATGCCGTGGGTGACGTGGGCGCAAGGCTTCAATCCGCGCGTGTTCCCTGACCCGATCAACGGCATGGACTCCTGGCTGATGACCTCTTCGCGGTATAACTCGGTCGGCGAATACCCCGAGATCGACGCGCTCGCGGGCAAAGTGCGCGGCGAGGCCGACGCCAAGAAGCGCGTCGAACTCTACCGCCAGATGGCCAAGGTCTTCGCGGAGAACCATTACGCAGTGCCGATAGCCTCCGTCCCCGCACTCTACGCCTACAACGACAAGCGCATCGCCTCCTGGAACTTTCCGCGCGGCGAGGCCTACATCAGCGGCTATCATCGGGCGAAGCCGGCGAAGTGAATGCTGCATTCCGCGGTCGGCGGTTGAGCGGCAGTCGGAGGATCGAGAGGCTGATATGCAGCAAGCTGTGCCGACTGACGACTGCCGACCGTCGCTTGGCGCTTAGCCATGCTCCGTTTCGCCCTCTCCCGCCTTGCCCAAGCCGCTGTGACGCTGTGGATGGTCGCCACGGTGGTGTTCTTCCTGGCGCGGTTGTCGGGGGATCCGGTTGCGCTGCTCGCCGGCGAGAATGCGACCGCTGAGTACGAGGCGGAGATGCGGACCCGGTTCGGGCTCGATCTGCCGATGTGGCAACAGTATCTCGTGTACCTGCGCCAGCTCGTGGTCGGCGATCTTGGAACCTCTATCGTGTCAGGCGAGCCGGCCTTGACACAGGTTCTGGACCGCTGGCCAGCGACGCTGGAGATCGCGATTGCCGGCATTGTCATAACTCTCGCGCTGGCACTGCCGATCGGCGTCTACGCTGCCGCCAACCGTGGCTCCATGCTCGACACGGCCGCGCGCGCGTTTGCGATCCTTGGACAGGCGGTTCCAGCCTTCTGGGTCGGCCTGATCTTCATCATGGTTTTCGCGGTGCATCTGGGCTGGTTGCCCGCCGGCGGTCGCGGCACGGTCTGGCATGTCATCCTGCCGGCAATCACCACGGGCTGGTTCGCGGTGGCCGGCATAATGCGTCTCACTCGCTCGAGCATGCTCGAGGTGCTCGTCAGTGAATACGTGAAGCTCGCTCGCGCCAAGGGGCTACCCACCCGTCAGGTGATTTGGAAGCATGCGTTCCGCAACGCAACGATCCCCGTCATCACGTTCACAGCGCTCGTCGTGCTCTCGCAATTCCTCACGGGCTCGATCGTGGCGGAGACGGTTTTCTCCTATCCCGGCGTCGGCAGTCTCGTAATCGATGCGGTGAGGAAGCGCGATTTTCCGCAGCTGCAGGCCGCGGTGATTTTCCTCTCGACGCTCTACGTGTTCGTCAATCTTGCGATCGACCTGATGTACGGTTGGCTCGATCCGCGGATCAGAGGGTGAGGCGCCCGCATGGCCCTGGCAGAGGAAGTGGCGAGCAATCAGGATACCGGCCCCAACCGCCGCGTCGGCCTGTGGCAGCGCATGCGTGGTCTGCCTCTACTGCCGATCGCCGCCATCCTCATCCTGACTTGCATGGCGATCGCCGCGCCGTGGATCGCGCCGTATCCGCCGACCGAGCAGAGCCTCCTGGACCGGCTTAAGCCGCCGTTCTGGCTAGATGGCGGAGATCTCGGTCATCTGCTGGGCACCGACCACTTCGGTCGCGATATTCTATCCCGGGTGATCTGGGGGGCGCGTGTCTCGCTCAGCGTCGCCCTCGTCGCGATCGTCTTCGCCGGTGCCATCGGTACCATTGTCGGCATCGTCGCCGGTTACTTCGGCGGCTTCCTCGAGATTGCGCTGATGCGGATCGTCGATGCGTTCCTGGCGGTTCCGGCCGTGCTCGTCGCGATCGTGCTGGGCGCCACGCTGGGTCCGAGCTTCGAGAACGTCGTCATCGTGATCGGCCTGCTCTACTGGCCGCGCTATGCCCGCCAGGTGCGCGGTGAAACGCTCTCGATCAAGCGCAGCGACTATGTGCTGCTGGCGCGCGTTGCGGGCTGCTCCAACCTGCGCATTCTCGCAACCCACATTTTCCCGAACCTGGTCCCGTCGCTGCTAGTGCTCGCAAGCCTGCAGGTCGGTGCTGCGATCATCCTGGAGGCAACGCTGAGCTTTCTCGGAGTTGGGATCCCGCCGCCACACCCAGCCTGGGGCGTCATTGTCGAGGACGGTCGCGGCATGCTCGCCTCGGGCTGGTGGATATCGCTGTTCCCTGGCCTCGCCATAGCCATCACGGTGCTTGCCTTCAACCTGACCGGCGATTGGATCCGAGATCGGCTCGATCCGAAGCTGAGGAGCCGGTGAGATGGCGGCTGTGCCTGTGCTTCGCATCGAAGGTCTGACGACCGAGCTGCGCTCCTCCAAGGCGGCGCGGGTGCTCGCGGTCGATGACGTGACGTTCGATCTTTATGCAGGTGAGACGCTCGGGCTCGTTGGTGAGTCGGGCTCTGGAAAGAGCCTCACCTGCCTGTCGATCCTGCGGCTGATCCCGGCCACCGTCGGAAAAGTAGCCGCCGGGCACGTGATGCTTGAAGGCAAGGATCTGCTGGCCTTGCCGGAAGAAGATATGCGTGCTGTGCGCGGCCGGCGCATATCGATCATCCTGCAGGACCCGATGACGTCCCTGAATCCGGTGCTACGCATAGGCGACCAGGTCGGCGAGGCGATCGGGCTCTATCGCGCCCTCAAGGGCAAGCCGCTGCGCACCGCGGTCATCGAGGCGCTACGCGCCATGCGCATCCCCGCGCCGGCGGAGCGCGTCGATGTCTATCCGCACCAGATGTCGGGTGGCATGCGCCAACGGGTCGGCGCCGCGATCGGCATGGCCGGCCCGCCAGCGGTGCTGATCGCGGACGAGCCGACGACGGCACTCGACGCCACTGTGCAAGCGCAGTTTCTGACGTTGCTGAAGGACGTGCAGCGGCAGACGGGCCTCGCCATCCTGTTCGTGACGCACGACTTCGGCATAGTCGCCAGCTTGTGTGACCGGGTCGCCGTGATGTACGCGGGCCGCATCGTCGAGCTCGCACCCGTGGCCGAGTTGTTCGAGCGCCCGCGACATCCCTACACGGAGGCGCTGCTGCGCTCCGTGCCGGACCTGGAGGCGGATGTCGAGCGGCTCTACAGCATCGACGGACATCCCCCAGCGCTCGATGCGCTACCGAAAGGCTGCAGCTTTGCCCCGCGCTGTCCCTTGGCGAGCGAGGTGTGCCGCGAGCGAAAACCGCCGCGAGTCGAAACAGGCGCTGGACACTGGGCCGAGTGCTGGAAGCTGGTGGAAAATGTCGGCTGAAGCCCCGCTACTCGAGTTGTCGGACGTAGCCAAGCACTATCCGGTGCGCGGCGGTCTGCTCGGCCTGAAGACTGCGGGGATCGTGCGCGCTGTCGACGGTATATCGCTCAGGGTCGGCCGGGGCGAGACGCTATCGATCGTCGGCGAGTCGGGCTGTGGTAAGACGACGACGGCCCGGCTCATCCTACGGCTCGAGACGCCGACATCGGGCATCATCAAATTCGAGGGGCAACCGATCGAGGATCTCGACGGGGCTGGACTGAAACGGTTCCGCGCCAGCGTGCAAGCTGTATTCCAGGACCCGTGGAGCTCGCTCAATCCTCGCATGACGGTCGGGCGGATCATCGCCGAGCCGATGGTAGTCGAGGGTCGCCTGTCGCGAGCCGAGACGAAGGAGCGTGTCGGCCTGCTGCTGGAGCAGGTCGGCTTGCGGCGCGAGCAGGCGCAGCTCTACCCTCACCAGTTCTCCGGTGGGCAGCGTCAGCGAATCGCCATCGCACGTGCGCTAAGCGTCGAGCCGCGGCTGATCGTGCTCGACGAGCCGGTCTCCGCGCTCGACGTTTCAATACGCGCGCAGATTCTGAACCTGCTCAGGGATCTGCAGGACCGCCTCGGTCTCAGCTACGTGATGATCGCACACCACCTGGCAACGGTACGTCACATGAGCCATCAGGTTGCCGTCATGTACCTCGGCCAGATCGTGGAGATGGCACCAGGCAAGGAGCTGTTCCGCCGGCCGTTCCATCCCTACACGCAGGCGCTGTACGCCTCGGCTCTTTCTACGCACGTCGGCCGCCAGCTTGCCGAGCCGAGCATGAAGGGCGAGATCCCCTCGCCGCTTAATCCCCCGACAGGTTGTTGCTTCCATACGCGATGCCCCTACGCCACACCGGAATGCGCCGAGGTGAAGCCCAAGCTTGTCAGTATTGCCCATGGTCACATGGTGCAGGATTGCGCATGTGTACGCAGCCGAGCCGGAAGGCGTGGCGTATAGCCGGAGTACATTCGTCGGGCCCGCGGCGTACCGTGCGCGGTGTCGGAGCGCTGGATGAGAAGTGGTAGTCGTGTCGCGAGTATTTGCGCGCTGTTGTGCACGAGTTTTGCCGGTCACTGCCTGATCCGGTGCCGACGGGATGGCCCGGCTATCGGGGGTTCCGGCCAGAACCTGGGAATAGCGTCTCTCGATGAACGCAAGATCCACATTCCCGCGTTTCGTTGGTCCAGGGCTGTGGCTTGAGGCTGTAGCCTGAGGCCGGAGCCTTAGGCGGCATCGCTGAGCCGGGAGCTGAGGTGGGAGCTTGCAACAGACGCTGATATGCGCAAGCCTCGGCTCAACGTGCCGCTCACCCGGTGGACGTCCGGTGAAGGTGGCGGTCGGTCCCAAACGCCGGGAATACTGGTGTCACGGGGCGCATCGGCGCGGTGTGACCAAGCGAGGAGCCTGCGCTCTTTGTTGCGACCTCGCCGTGCTGCTATAGTGCTCCGCCATGGCGCTGGTCGGAAAGGCCCTTCACGGAGGAAGCGATGACCGACGCAACCGCGTTCGTGCGCAGTTCATGGTACGTAGCCGCTAGCCTCGACGAGGTGTCGGGCAAGCTGCTGGCGCGCACCATCCTGAACGAGCCGATCGTCATCTTTCGCACGCTCAACGGCGAAGTCGGCGCGCTCGAGGACCGATGCTGCCATCGAGGCGCGCCGCTGTCGCTGGGCGAAGCCGTCGCCGATGGCATTCGCTGCGGCTATCACGGGCTGGAGTTCGGTACGTCAGGGATCTGCAGCTTCGTCCCGGGCCAGCCCAACATACCCTCCCGCGCGAGAGTTCGCTCGTATCCGGTCGCGGTCAAAGGTGACTACGTCTGGATCTGGATGGGGGATCCGGCGACAGCCGATACCTGCTCGATCATCGACTACCCTGTCGACGATAAGGTGAACTGGCCCCGCATTCACGATGTGCTCCATCTCAAGGCCAGCTATGTCATGGTTCTCGAGAACCTGATGGATCTGTCACACCTCTCCTACCTCCACAAGAACAGCATCGGCAGCTCGTCCGAGGACAGCGCGAACGCGAATATGGACGTCAGCCGCACGCCCGACGGCATGAGGTTCCTCCGCATCATGCGCGACGCTGACGCGCCGGCCACCTGGCAGAAACGCTACAAAATCGGGGCCAAGGTCGATCGTTGGTCAGACTTCGAGTATGTGGCCCCCTGCTTCATCAAGCAATACAGCGGCGGGGTCAGAGCCGGCGAATACGACCAGGGAGTCCGGGAGGGCGGGCATCAAGTCCGCACGCTGCACGCGATCACCCCGGAGACGGAGACATCGTGCTTCTATTTCTTCAACAAGGCGGACGGATACGCCAAGTATGAGCCCGCCGACCTCGTGCGCACATGGGCCTCGACCACCGATGTGTTCAAGGAGGATGCGTTCATGCTGGAGCAGCAGCAGTTGCGGCTGAAGGGCTACGACACCAGCAAGCTCGTCAACATCAAGAGCGACGTGGCTCGCGTGCAGATGATACGCGCTCTGCAGGAGCGTATCCGGCGCGATCAGGAGCAGCTCGCTTCCGGGCAGTGACGCCCGCGCTGGATACGACCAGGCTCAGCCGTAGGCCGTCTCGACGTTCTACTTCTTCGAGCTCTTCGAGCCGACATCGAGGACGGAGCATTCGGCTTCCGCGTGAACGACGCGCGCGTGAAGCGCTCGAAGGCCGCGCTCGCCAAGGCACACACGCGCTAGCTTTTCTCAGTCGGCGCCACGGATCGGCAAGCCGAGATTCTCGCGCAGTGTACTTCCGTTGTAGCGTCTCCGGAAGAGCCCGCGGCGTTGCAGCTCCGGAATGACGAACTCGATGAAATCCTCAAGCGCAGCCGGTAAAATCGGCGCCATGTAGTTGAAGCCGTCGGCCGCGCCGGTGGTAGTCCATTCCTCGAAGGTATCGGCAATCTGCTTCGGTGTTCCGTACGTCTGGAAGTGGCCGCGTCCGCCCGATATCCGCTGATACAGTTGACGGATCGTGAGCTGCTCTTTCCTGGCCAGCTCGGCCAAGAGGGCCGTCCGGCTCGTGTTCAGCTTTGCCAAGGGAATTTCCGGCAGGGGGCCATCGACAGGGTACCCACGCAAATCATAGTCGATGTATTGGGACAGGTGCTGCACCCCGATCTCTGTCGGAATCAGATCCAATAACTCATGATACTTCTGCCTCGCTTCCTCCTCCGTGCGGCCGACCATCACCTGGAAGCCCGGCATGACAAGCACGTGCTGTGGATTCCGGCCGCAGGCTGCCACCCGGGACTTTAGGTCGGCGTAGAATTTACGTGCAATCTCGATGGTCGGCGTCGCTGCGAACACGACGTCGGCGGTCTCCGCCGCGAGGTTCATTCCATCCTCTGAAGCACCGGCCTGGACCAGCACGGGCTGTCCCTGCGGCGACCGGGCCACGTTCAGCGGTCCGCGCACATGGAAATGCGCGCCCTTGTGATCGAGACGTCGAACCTTCGCGGGATCGAAGAAGCGGCCCTTGGCTCGGTCCATGATGATGGCGTCGGCGTCCCAGGTGTTCCAGAGCCCGAGCACGACTTTCGCGAATTCTCTTGCCCGGTCGTACCGGCTGTCCCGGTCCGGCTGCTGCGCGGGGCCGAAATTCTGGAACTCGAGTGGATTGACCGACGTGATCAAGTTCCAGCCGCCACGTCCCCCGCTGACGAGGTCGAGGGATGCGAACTTGCGTGCGATGGAATAGGGCTGCTCGAAGGACGTCGACGACGTGCAGACGAGCCCGATGTTCTTCGTCACACCCGCGAGCGCCACCATGGTCGTGAACGGCTCGATCCAGGTCACATAGGCCGTAGCGCTCGCGCCCTCGAGGCTTTCGATTGGAACGCCGCTGGTGTCGGCCATGAAAAGCATGTCGAACAGCCCGCTCTCGGCGAGTTGGGCCGTCTTGATGAAGCGCTCGAAATTGAAGCCGGCGTCAGCGTCCGCCTCCGGGTGACGCCAAGCGGCGACATGGTGACCCGCAGGCCGAAGGAACATGCCGAGCTTGATTTGCCTCACGCTCTTGTCCACTTAGCCTCCAGCGCGCGATCGTGGCGCTCGTTCCGACGTCAGTTGGTAATTATGCATACTATATACCCATGATATCGACCGCAACCCGCCTCGTGCCACAGCGAAGCAACAGAGCCAACGGAAGCCCGATGCGCCTCTCACAGACGAACCCCACCGATCAGCTCGAACTCGGTTACAGGCCTGGCCATCTCATCTGGAGAGCGCAGCAACGGGCGTGGCGCGTATTTCGCGAAGAAGCAGGAGACATGGCGGTTACACCCGTCCAAGCCAGCATCATCCTGGTGATCGCGTTCCAGCCGGGGATCGACCAGCAAACTCTTGCGCGCGCCGTTGCACTCGATAAGGCCACGACTGGCAATGTCGTAGCGCGCCTCGTAGAGCAGGGCCTCATTGTGCGGACCGTGAACGCGACGGACAAGAGAGCAAAGGCGCTGCATCTGACGAGTGCGGGGAGGCGACTGAATGTGAAGCTGGGCAAGGTCACGCAACGCGCGCGCGAACGCCTGATCGAGGCTCTCGACGCGAAAGAGCAGGCGATGCTCGTGCGCCTTCTTCGCAAGATCGCCTGCCTTGATGATGCGAACCCGCCTTGAAACATCAGTCCAGTGGCAGCGGCGACCATGGCCGGATGATTGCGGGCAACACGCAACCAAAAAAAATTTGACTCGTATTAATGCATACCATTTACTGAAACCACTCGCGTGAGGCACGATCGAGCCGTGCCGCCTGAAAGCGTGCCCTGCCGAACGAACGAAGCTCGCATAGGGAGAGAAGACCATGCGCATGGCTGCGTTCGTTGCCACCTTGGTTCTCGCCACCACCGGCGCGCATGCGGCATCTCCGCCCTGCGCTCAGCTCCGAATTATCGTGCCGTTCTCACCCGGCGGCGCAACGGATGTGGCTGCACGGATAATCGTTGAACCGCTAGGCGCCGCCCTCAAGAAGCTTATCGTGGTGGAGAACAGAGCCGGCGCCACAGGCAACATCGGCACCGCTATCGTCGCCAAGTCCGCGCCCGACGGCTGCACCTATGTGATGAACACCGCTGCCATCCTCACCTATCAGTGGGCATTCGCCAGCCTGGGGTACGATCCGAACAAGGACCTCGCAGCGGTCGGCGGTGTCGGACGCTCGCCGTCCCTCATTCTGACCGGTGCCAAAAGCACCGCGACGGATCTCGCAGGGCTCGTTCGCCTCAGCAAGGCCACGCCTGAAGGTCTGAGCTACGCAACGGCCGGTCGCGGGCTGATGCCTCACCTCGCGGTGGAGGAGTTGGCACGGACGACGGGGGCGAAATTCGTGCCGGTGTTCTACAAGGGCGCGCCCGATTTCATGGGCGACCTGATGACCGGGCGTGTCACGTTCGGGAGCACGGCTGCTGCGAACTCGATGCCGCTCGTGCGAGAAGGAAAGCTCAAAGCGTTGGCAGTGATGTAAGCCACGCGCTCGCCACTTGCCGCCAACATCCCCACGAGCGCCGAGCAGAGAATGTCCAAGCTCGACGCCAGTTCGAGCTTCATGCTGTTCACGCGCGGGGGGACGCCGAAGCCTACGATTGATCTCGTCGCCCGACATCTCAAAAAAATCATTGCCAGCCCGGAGCTGCTTTCCAAGCTTATTTCCAAGCTTAATGCCATCGGGTTCGATCCCACGCCTCTGGACGCGGACGAGGCCGCCAAGCTGGTGGTCGAAGTGGCAGCCTCTTGGGAAAAGACCATCAAGGGTCTCGATCTTCTCGCCAAGAAGTAGGTCAGTGCGAAGTCTTGCCTCGGGACCGCGCGACTTGGTCTGTGCCTCCGCTCGGAGCCACGGCTTTCGCAACGGATTCGATCCATGACCGCTTGTTGCTCGCCGCTCGCGTTCTGAACGCCATGCTATTGCTGACGTTGTTGCGCTGTCCGCGCTCAATACATGAAACGACCGCCTGACAGGTTCTGCGTCTCCCCCGTGATATAGCCGGCCTCATCCCAGGCGAGGAACAATACACAATGCGCTGCCTCGCTCGGCTCTCCGAACCGGCCAACGGGGATGTTCTTTGCGAGGTGCGTGTCGACAGAGTACCAGCCATGGGCACCTTCCTTCATGCCTACGCCGGGCGGTTCGACATTGAGCATTGGGCCATCACGTCGGCCGCTCTGCGGCAGGTTTCGGATCACAACGACGGACGTGCAGTTCCAAGCCTGTGGGAAGGTCAGGGTCACACTTCCGGCCCGCTACCGACGACGGGAAGCCGACGCCGACGGCACTCGATCCCGCAAGGATACATTCGTCGGCTTGTTCCGGACCAAGCCGATCGAGGACTACACCGTGTCCGGAATCGGAGGCATAGTGATCAGAGTAGAATGATCAGCCGATACCACCGTCATTGCCCCGCCGATCCTTGATGGTGTCGGCAAGGAGCTTGCGGCGCACTCCTGGACAAGATGTGTTTATCGTATGCATCGGAAGAGCTGGATAAAGAGTGGATCGTCGCGCAATCAAGCGAGCTATGTTGGAAGCGCGGGTCCATGACAGTCGACTTCATCCCATTTGCGAACCTTGACGGCATTTCCATCGCCGTCGTCGTTGCTGTCTATTTCTTCGCATTCTTCATCCGCGGCATCATAGGGTTCGGCTCCGCTTTGCCGGCAGTCTTGGTTAGCGCCTGGATCCTGCCGCCACATGACGCGGTGCTGCTCGCGCTGCTGACCTCGGTCTTTGCCCAAGTTCAGCTGCTGCCACAGGGATACCGCGAGGCAAATTGGAAAATTGCCAAGCCGATGTTGGCTGGAACGATCGTTTCGATCATCGTCGGCGTCTGGATATTCGCCTCGCTCAGCGCGGCCTGGCTGACGATCGTGCTGGGGTTGGTGCTCAGCGCCGCGGTGTTGGCCGACATGGTTCGGCTCGCCGAGCGTCTGGCAGAGAAGCTACGTCTCGACGGTGTCGCAGTTGCCTTCTGGTTAGCGGCGCTGGCGGGGCTGATCGCTGGCGTCGCCGGCGCAGGTGCGCAGTACTTCATATCCTTCTACATTCGCTGGGCCGCACCGACGCCGCGCGAATTCCGGGCCACCAACATCGTTATTTCAGGATTCATGGCCCTCTGGCGTGCTGTGGTGACCCTGGCGGCTGGGCTGATCACGATTAAACTCACGGTCGAGGCGATGTTGATCATGCCCGCCGCCTACGCCGGTGCCTGGGGCGGGAGAAAGCTGGCAGGACGGCTTTCACCCGAGCGGTATTTCGGCCTCTTCCGCTGGTTTCTGCTCATCGCGGCAGCAGCGCTGATCTGGAAGGGAACGGCAGCGCTGAATTGAGCGCTGCATCGGCCTAATGCGTGTGTTGGCAATCGACCAATTGAACCCGCCAGCGCTCGATCCCATGAGCGGCCATCAGTCGGCTCGTGCTCATCCAAATCGAGCCCAAAAGGCCACCAAGTGCGAAATTGGAGGCATAGCGATTGGTTCGAAGTCAATGCATCAACGTTGGGTCCTGCGAGGCGGGGCGTCGCGTGTGCAACTTGTAGCCTGTTGCAAAGCGCTGCGCGGCCTTCAACCTGGCGCGACCTGACGGCGCATTAAGGGGGGAGCAGCGAAACTGGTTGTTCGGCGATTGGTGGCCATTGCAACGAGCGTGGCTGTCGTCGAGGACAAAGTGCGATTGCCAAATCCTGTGCCCGTCGCCACTGTACGCTGGCGGAGGACCCGCACAGCCCAACATGACGTCAGGTGCCATGAGCCGAGCAGTGAGCAGACCGACAGACGGTACGCCGACGCAACAGCCGACGTTGCCGCGCGCCCCTACACCCGATTGTGCCCGTAGTGTGCTGCAGCTCAACGGCATCGCACTATCGCAGGCCGATCTCGCGCTGACGGTGGCCGAGTTCGAGCGCGCCCTCGAGATTGCCCGGCCACTACTCGATCACGTCTTGCCTGACGGCCTCGATCAGGCGGGGATCTACCGGCCATGACGATCGCGATGGCCGCCGCTGCCGAGGTCGCGGCGGCAGTGCGTTCCGGCCGCCTCAGCGCGACCGAGGTGTTGGGAGAGGCTCTCGGCCGCGTCGATCGCCTCGACGATCGCATCAACGCTTTCACCTCAGTGATGCGCGATGAGGCGTCACGGCAGGCCGCGCGCGTCGATGCTCAGCTCAAGTCGGGCGCCGATCCAGGACCGCTTGCAGGCGTGCCGTTCGCGGTCAAGGATCTCTACGACGTCGCCGGTCACGTCACGCGCTCGGGTGCGAAAATTCACGCCGAGCGCCCGCCCGCAGCACACACCGCCACCGTCGTCCAGCGGTTGCAGGATGCTGGCGCGATCCTGCTCGGTCACCTCAACATGGAGGAGTACGCCTACGGCTTCTTCACCGACAATGCCCACTTCGGTCGAACGCTCAATCCTCACGACACCTCGCGTACCGCGGGCGGCTCGTCGGGCGGCTCCGCGGCAGCGGTCGCAGCCGGACTCGTGCCGTTTGCGCTCGGCTCCGACACGAACGGATCGATACGCGTCCCCGCTGCGTTCTGCGGTATCTTTGGCCTGAAGCCGACGTTCGGTCGCCTCAGCAGGGCAGGAACTACGCTGTTCGTGTCGAGCTTCGACCACGTCGGTCCGTTCGCGCGTACAGTTGGTGATCTGGCCGCCGTCTATGATGCGATGCAGGGCTACGACGCGGCCGATCCAGTTTGCCGCGATGTTCCGGTGGAACCTGCCTCCCCGGGACTCAGCGGCGGCATTGCCGGACTGCGATTCGGCCGGCCCGGCGGCTACTTCGCCGAGGTGCTGGACGGCCCGTGCCGCGAGGCGGTCGATCGTGTCTGCGGCGCTGTGAACGCCATGCCTGTTGCCACCGGCGAAAGTCTCGACGCGGCCCGTGCCGCCGCATTCGTCATCACCAGCGTAGAGGCGTTTGCCGGCCGACAGCCGGAACTGGCAGGCCGCGCTGCCGATTTCGATCCAAAGACGCTTTATCGCTTTCTCGCCGGTGGGTTGATGCCGGGTCCGTGGTACGCGAAGGCTCAGGCGTTCCGTAGCTGGTTCGCCCATCAGGCCCAGCAGTGGTTCGCGACTAGTGACATCCTGGTGATGCCGGTTTCACCGATCCCGGCGCCGCGGTTCGGCCAGATGGAGGCGATGGTCGAGAACTCGAGCCTGCCGATCCGCCTGCTGCTGGCCCGTTTCGTTCAACCCTTGGCGCTGCTGGGATACCCCATCGTCGTCGTGCCGGTAGCCGGCATCGATGGAGTTCCGGTCGGCGTGCAGCTGATGGGCCGCCCCTTCGAGGAGGACAAATTGCTGCGCGCTGCGGCCTGGCTCGAGGCCAATGGCATCGCGAAGTCAGAGGTTGCCACGCAGTTTCGCGAGGGCTGAGATGCGCACATATGAGAATGTGGTCGGTACGCCGGTCGAGCGCATCGAGGACCTGCGGTTGACGCGCGGGCGCGGCACATTCAGCGACGATGTGCGCGCCGAAGGCCAGCTCCATGCCGTGATCCTGCGCAGCCCTGTAGCGAACGGAACGATCCGCCGTTTGGATGTTGGTCCGGCGCTGGCTATCTTGGGCGTCCACAGCGTGATCACGGCTGCCGAAATCGGCCGGCCCGTGCCGCGTGTACCGGTGAGACTGTTCCCGCTGCCAGAGCTGGCGGCCTTTGAAGCGCCGGTGATAGCCGACGGTCGTGTGCGCTTCGTCGGCGAGCCGATCGCCGTGGTGCTGGCGACGAGCGCGGCGATCGCCGAGGATGGCCGTGATGCGATCGGCCTCCACATCGACGAGCACCCGGCTGTTGTGGAGCTGGATGGCGCACTGGCGGGCGATACGCTGGTGTTCGATGAGCACGGCTCCAATATCGCGATCGAGTACGCGTCTTCGGTCGGTGACGTCGATGCCGCTTTCGACCGTGCCGAGTATCGGCGATGCGAGACGTTCCATGTCCACCGGCATGCAGCCGTGCCGATGGAGCCGCGCGCGCTGCTGGCCGTGTGGGACGCAAACGCTTGCCGCATGGTGGTGACGGGTGCGGCCAAGGCGCCGTTCGTCACACGCCGCATTCTGGCAATGCTCATGGGACTACCCGAAAGCAGCGTTGACCAGATCGAGGTCGATGTCGGCGGCGGTTTCGGCGCCCGCGGGGAGTTCTATCCCGAAGACTTCCTGATCCCGTTCGCAGCGCGACACGTGAGGATGCCGGTCAAGTGGACCGAGGACCGGCGAGACCACCTGATGACGTCGAACCATTCCCGAGACGTGACCTGCGACCTCGAGATCGCCGCGCGGAAGGATGGTACGATCCTCGCGCTCAGAGGCGCTGCCGTCGCCGACGTCGGGGCGTATCTGCGGCCGGCGGGCCTGATCGCGCCGCGCAACGTCACGATGTTCATGGCCGGCCCCTATCACGTCGCCAACTACGCCGTGACCACCAAGGTGCTGCTCAGCAACAAGACGCCGTCGGGGACGTATCGCGGGCCCGGCCGCTTCGAGGTCGATTTTTTTCGCGAGCGCCTGATCGATATGATGGCCGCCGATCTCGGGCTCGATCGCATCGAGGTGCGGCGGCGCAATCTCGTGCCGCCAGGGGCGATGCCCTATTCGTTACCGTCGATCACCCCCGCCCCGACGCCTTCCGCGCTCGACAGCGGCAACTACGAGATCACGCTCGATCGGTGCCTCGCAGAGTTCGGCTGGCAAGAGAAGATCGCGCTCAATGGCCGTCTGATCGAAGGGCTCTACCACGGCATCGCGGTCGGCTGCTTCGTCGAAGGCGGCGCGGCCGGCCCTAAGGAGACGGCACGGCTGATCGCGCATCGCGATGGCAGCATCGAGCTGCGTCTGGGCTCGGCCGCACTGGGGCAAGGCCTCGCCACATCTGCGCTGCAGATCGCTGCCGACGCGCTGCAGGTGTCGATGGATCGCATCTCCGTCAGGCACGGCTCGACGACCCTGCTGGAGGAGGGCTTCGGGGCATATCATTCGCGCTCGGTGGTGATGGGCGGCTCCGCGATCCTCGACGCGGCGGCAAAGCTGCACGAGATCGTGCGGCAGGCCGCGGGCCGCTATCTCAACTGCCCACCGTCGGAAGTGGCGATCGAAGGCACCACGGCACGCGGTCCGAGCGGGCGCGAGATCGCCTGGGCGGAACTCGGAGAGCTTTCCGCGGACGGTGCCTTTCTCAACAGCCGGCACACCTACTCATACGGTGCGCACGCCGCGCACGTCAGCGTCGATGCGGGGATCGGCGCGGTGCGCGTCATCGACTACATCGCCGTCGAGGACGTAGGCCGCATCATCAACCCGCTGACGCTACACGGACAGACGATCGGGGCAATCGTGCAGGGGCTCGGCGGCACGCTTCTCGAGCATCTGGTCTACGATTCGCAAGGTCAGTTTCTCACCGGATCGTTCGCCGACTACCTGATGCCCCTGGCGACGGACTTCCCGCGCCTCCACGGCATATCGTTGGAAATGTATCCGTCGCCGGTCAATCCGCTCGGCGCGAAGGGCGCAGGCGAGGGGGGCACGATCCCGGTCGGCGGTGTCATCGCCAACGCGGTTGCCGCCGCTCTATCATCGCTCGGCGCCGAGCCGCGAGCGCTACCGCTGTCCCCGCCGCGTGTCTGGCAGCTCGCACAGGGAGCGAAGGAGAGGCCATGATCGTCGAGAAGGATGTCGCCGTCCCCGCAAACGATGGTCTTGTGCTGCGCGCCAACGTGTATCGGCCGGCGGCCCCCGGCCAATTCCCTGTGCTGTTGGCGCTGGGTATCTACGGCAAGGACGCGCACTTCGCCGATGCTTACAAACCGCTGTGGGACGTGCTGAAGCGGATCTATCCCGAGATCGACTGCAACGGCACGACCGGCCACTGGCTGCGCTGGGAGAACGTCGATCCGGAGCGCTGGGTGCCGCACGGCTACGTCGTCATCACGGTCGATGCACGCGGCACCGGCAAGTCGCCGGGCTATCTCGATCCGCTCTCGCCGCGCGAGACGCAGGATTACTATGACGCGATCGAGTGGGCCGGCGTGCAGGCTTGGTCGAGCGGCAAGGTCGGACTTATCGGCATCTCCTACTTCGCGATGAAGCAGTGGCAGGTCGCAGCGCTGTGACCGCCGCACCTCGCGGCGATCGTGCCGTGGGAGGGCAACAGCGACTTCTATCGCGAGTGGAGCCACCACGGCGGCATCCTTGCCAACTCTTTCCTGACCGCCTGGTGGCCGCGCCAGGTGCTGCCCAACCAGCACGGCAACGCCGAGACGCATCACCGGGACCGCGATACCGGTGAGCGCACGACAGGAGAGGCGATCGCGCCGGCACTGCTCGCCGGCAATCGTACGACGCACGACGAGGACATTGCCGCCCATCCGCTAGACGATGCCTGGTTCCGCCAGCGCTCGCCCGATCTGTCGCGCATAGAGGTGCCGTTGCTGTCGGCGGGCAACTGGGGCGGCATCGGCTTGCACTTGCGCGGCAACATCGAGGGCTGGGCACAGGCGTCGAGCCCAGGCAAGTGGCTGTCGATCCACATCGGCACACACTTCGAGAGTTTCTACCTGCCCGAGTACATCGAGATCCAGCGTCGCTTCCTCGATCACTACCTCAAGGGGATCGACAACGGATGGGAACAGGAGCCCCGGGTACGTCTCGCCATCCGCCGGGCAGACGGTACCGCGACCACGCGCATGGAGAATGAGTGGCCGCTGGCCCGCACCCAATGGAAGAAGCTTTATCTCGACGCTGCCACGCACGGGCTTTCGAGCGAGGCTCCCGGTACAGCCGCGCGAGCCAGCTACGATGCGCTGGGGGATGGCATTGATTTATCGACGCCGCCGTTCGCGGCGGAGACGGAGTACACCGGACCTGTGATGGCGCGGCTGTGGATACAATCGAGCACCACCGACATGGATATCTTCGCGACGTTGCGCGCGTTCGATCCCAGCGGCAAGGAGACGGCCTTCGTCGGCGCCAGCGAGCCGGTGCCCATCACGCGCGGCTGGCTGCGTGCCTCCCATCGCAAGCTCGATCCGGCGCGGTCGAAGCCCTGGCGGCCGTGGCTGGCCCATACGGGCGTGGAACCATTGACGCCCGGCTGTTCGCACGAGGTTGAGCTCGAGATCTGGCCGACGAGCATCGTGATGCCGAAAGGTTGGCGGCTCGTTCTGACGCTACAGGGGCGGGACTTCGAGTTCGCCGGGACGCCCGGGCGTATGCTGCACGATCATCCGGGCGATCGTAAACCCAACGTGTTCAGTGGTACACATACCATCTTCACTGGCGGGAGCACCGCGTCGTATTTGCTGATGCCATGGATCGCGTAGGCCGGATCGAACAGCGCCTGGATCCGGCTCGAGTCGACGGTGCGGGTCGACTACATCGATTCCCGTGCGCCCGCTGCAGCCCCGATCGCATGCGGCGGTAGCAACAGCCGTTCGACAAGAGCGATGAGACCGTAGAGCACGACACCAATGATGGTGAGTGCCGCGATACCCGCGAAAAGAAGCGCGGTATCCATGTTGCCGTTGGCGACGAGCAGCAAGTGCCCGAGGCCGCCCTGCCCGCCGACGAACTCGCCCACAACCGCGCCGACCACAGCCAAAGTGATGGAGATCTTGAGGCCGGCGAAGATCGACGGCAGCGCATTGGGCAGACGGATCTTGAAGAACGTCGCCCATGGCCCGAGACCCATGGACTGGGCTAGGTAGACCTTCTCGCGCTCGATGGCGGCGAGCCCCATCGCCGTGTTGATGACGATCGGGAAGAAGGCGATCAGGAACGCGATCAGCACTTTCGGCAGCAAGCCGAATCCGAACCAGACCAGAAACAGTGGTGCCACGGCAACCTTTGGCACAGCCTGCGACGAGACCAGCAAGGGCAGGACCGTTCTCGAGAAGGACGGCCAAAGGAAGATCGCCAACGCGAGCGGGACGCCGACAACGATGCTCAGTCCGAAGCCGAGCACGATCTCCAACGTCGTGATGACGCTTTCCTTCATCAGCAGTGCGCCGTGCATGTGCATCGACTGGACGATAGCGGTGGGTGCTGGAAGGAGATAGGTGGGCATCCCTAGCAGGCGCGACGCGGCCTCCCAAATCAAAAAGAAGGCGATCATGGCCGCAGTCGGATAGAAGACCGCAGAGATGCGCTCCCGCCGCTCGCGGTCGGCGCGATTGGCTTTCAGCCTCGCCTCGATCTCGTCGAGATTAGGTGGCACGACGGCCGCGGTGTTCGTCAACTCACGAGCAACATCGCTCACGTCGCCAGTCCTCCAGAGCGCTCGCTTAGAATGCCTCGTGCCAGGAACAGCTCCATGATCTGGCGGCTGTATGCCGCAAACTCCGGTGTGTCGCGCATGGCGAGCGTGCGCGGCCGAGGCAGATCGATCTCCAGGATGCGGTCGATTTTCCCCGGCCGCGGGCTCATTACGACGATGCGGTCGGAAAGGAACACGGCCTCGGCGACGCTGTGGGTGATGAACAGCACCGTCATTCGCTGACGTATCCACAAATGTTGCAGGTCGAGCACCAGCTGGTCGCGTGTCAGCGAGTCGAGCGCGCCGAACGGCTCGTCCATAAGCAGATGATCGGGCCCGTGAATAAGCGCACGGCAGATCGAAACGCGCTGACGCATTCCCCCCGACAGCTCATGGGGAAACTTCTCCTCGAATCCGGCAAGGCCGACAGCCGCCAAGAGCTCGCGTGCCCGGGCCTCGCTGCTCGGGCGTGCCATTCCGCGGGCCTCTGTCTGCAGCATCACGTTGCCGAGCGCCGTGCGCCATTCCAGCAGTACCGGGCTCTGAAACACGATGCCGATGCTGGTCCTGGGCCGGTCGACAGGCTTGCCCTCGATCGCAATGAGACCGCTCGAGGCTGGCAATAGGCCTGCCGCGATCATCAGCAACGTACTCTTGCCGCAACCGCTGGGTCCAAGGACCGAAAGAAACTCCCCGCGCGGCTGCTCCAGCGAGACCCGGTCGAGCGCGCGCACGACACCATCGCGTGTCGCATAGATCTTGGAAAGATCCGCGATCTGCAGAAAAGGAGTGGTCGAGCCGACAGCGGTCTGTGACGGCGCCTCCATCGGCGGCATTGCGACAAGCTCCCTTTCGTTCCACGCCGGGACGGCTTCAGGCCTTCTGCGGCGGCACGTATTCCGCACCTTCCGGCACGAACTCGTTCGTCATCAGCTGCGCAACCGTCAATGGCACGCTGACGCCGCCGTACTGGCGCAGGACAGAGATCGTCTCGGTCCAGTCGGCCTCCGAGTTCCACCCGAGCGGCTTGTCCCGCGTATTCGGCGTGACCCACGTCCGCCACGATAGCTCCATCTCGCGCTTGGTGATCGCGGGAGTGATCGTCGGGGAGTACTTGCGCACGATAGCGACGGCTTCGTCCGGATTGGCGCGCGCGTAGAGGAAGCCGCGTATCGTCGGCGCGACGAAAGCCTTGACGAGCTGAGGGTCGCTCTTCAGCAGATCATTGTGGACGATGATGCCGTTGCTCACGGCAACGACGCCGTAGTCCGCATACATGAATTGACGCGTCTTCTTGCCTGACCGGATCTCGATCGAGGGGACACTTCCCTGCACATAGCTCGCGATCGCTGGCACCCTGCCGGTGATCAGGGCTGGGTTCATGCCTGCGGGATCGATATTGACGACGGTGATCTTCGACGGATCGAGTTTCGCACCCCGTTGGAATGCGGGCCACTGCTGGAACTGGGTGCCACCGGGTGCGATGGCGATGTTCCGGCCTTCGAGGTCCTTCGGAGATTTAATGTCCGACTCGTCGAGCACGATGACGGCCGTGGGGTTGCCTCGATAGATGCTGCCGACGTTACGGATCGCCATGCCCTTACTGACGCTCAGGCCGACCACGAAGCCGTCTGCAAATCCGAATTGCGCATTTTTGCTGGCGACCAGCTGGCTGGTGCTGCCCGAGCCTTTGCCAGGTCCGATCTCTGCATCGAGTCCGGCCTGCTTGTAGAACCCCTTTTCCTGAGCGACGAGAAAACCCGCGTTGGGTCCCTGGAACACCCAGTCGAGCAGCAGCGTGACCTTCTTCAGCGTCCCCTGGGCATGGACGTAGGGCATCGGGATGAGCGTGCTCGCGCCTGCTGCTGCCGAACTTTTGATGAATCTGCGCCGCGACGTGCGATAGGTGCTCATGGTGCCTCTCATTACTGGCGGGCTGCCGTGCCAAACGGAGAACGCAGGGCGCTTTTCTCTGATGGGGACCAGCTCGTGGCCCACACCCTCCCGCCACACGTTGTCATACACGCTGCGGCTGCGTCAATTCACGATTTTCTTGCATGCCCGGTCATCGAGCACCTGCCAATTTTTTCGGCAAGGCCATTGCCGAAACACCATTTCAATTTGTCAGCCCGACACGCTATCTTCTGGCGAGGCATTCACTTGACCTGGTATGGCGAGATCGTCGGCATCCGATGGCTGGTGGCCTGCGGTGAGTGTCCCAGCGCACTGCAATCATCCCAGCGCACTGCAATCAGGAGACGGCGGCGTGGCCCAAGACCAATCGATCCACCTTGCAGCGGACATTTCGTTTCTGCATACAGACTATCTCTGGCGCATGCCGGGCTCTTGGGTCGGCTATCCTTATTACTCCTCGGGGGAATTCTACGAGGATATCGCCCGCATCGCAGAGCGCGGGGTGATGGACATGCTGTTTTTCGGAGACACCGGCGGCACGCCGGAGGACTACGGCGGCAGCTACCACGCCGTTGTCGAGCGCGGCGCGAAATGGCCACGCCATGACATGACCCCGATGATCCCGCTGATGGCGCGCGTGACACAAGGCGTCGGTTTCGCGTGGACGCTATCGACGACCTACCATCACCCGTTCCATTGCGCCCGCGTGTTCAACGCGCTCGATCACGTAACCAAGGGCCGCATTGCCTGGAATGCGGTGACGTCGGCCTACAAGAACGAGGCCGCCAACTATGGCTACGACGAACTGATGGAGCACGATGAGCGCTACGTGCGCGCTGACGAGTTCTGTGCGGTCGCCTGCAAGCTGTGGGACAGCATCGAGCCCGATGCCGTCGTGCTCGACCGGGAGAAGGGCATCTTCCTTGATCCCGAGAAGGTCCATAGCATCGACCACCGCGGCAAGTACTTCAACGTGCGCGGTCCGCTGCCGGCGCTGCCATCGCCGCAGCGCCGGCCCGTGATCATCCAGGCGGGACTGTCGGGCCCTGGTCTCAAGCTGTGCGCGGACTTCGCCGATCTGCAGTTCTCGACGCGCCGTACGCTGCCGAGCATGCAGAGCCATCGTGCGTCTCTCGATACGGCACTGGCGGCGGTGGGGCGAAAGCCGCGCGATATCGGCATCCTCTGGTCGATCCGTATCGAGGTGGCCGACTCCGATGCGGAGTATGCCGAACGCGAGCGCCGCTATCTCGAGGCGGTGCCGCCCGATGCCGGCCTCATCGAGATGTCGTGGCAATTCAACGTAGACTTCTCCAAGGCGCGCCCCGAGATGCGGCTCGCCGACTTCGCCGACGAGGTGGCGAGCGAGAGAGGAAATCTCGGCACCTTCCACGAGCTGCTCAATACGATCGATCCCAATCAGACCGTGCGCGAGTTCTCCAAGCGCTACCTGCTCGAGCGCGTGTTGGCCGCGACCGGTACGCCAAAGAAAATCGTCGACAAGCTCGAGGAGTTGCACTTCGGCACCGGCGCCAACGGCGGCTTCATCCTGGCGCGCGGTTTCTCCGCATCGGACAACCTCAAGAACTTCGTCGATTTCGTCGTGCCCGAACTGCAGCGGCGCGGATTGTCGAAGACGCGCTACGCCGGCCCGACGCTGCGCGAGAACCTCAACGGCTGATCGGGAGCAAGGAGACAATGAAGAAGAGCCCTTACCTCAGCTCACCTCACTGCTCGCAAGGATACTGGCGACGGCGACCAGCCATCATGTTGCAGCCCGGCCGTTTCCTGTCCAGCCGGTGTAGGTCACCTCGGGCTCGGCGCCCTTCAAGGCCCCCGATGTCATCGTGCGCAAGTCTGGCTTCGACAGTTTTGTGCGCAGCAGCCGCAGTGGGTGGCACGCGCGCGGGGCAGGCCCTGCGCATCTGATCCAGTGCCTGCCACCCGATTGAAAACATCTTCCACAAAGCCCTCACCACCAGCCCCGGAAACGAATGTCCAAGCTCAAAATCAGCTTCGCCTGCTGCCCCTACGACAGGCTCAACCCGATCATTTCAGGGCGCGTGCCCATCGAGGGCTGCGAGCCCAACTTCTTCCCGCTGCGTCCTGAGGAGTTGTTCCCGCGCGTTTACGCGACGCAGGACTTCGACGTCACCGAGCTTTCGGCCAGCTCGCACATCCTGACGACCTTACGCGGCGATGCGCATTACCTCGGCATCCCCGCGTTCGTCTCGCGCGTGTTCAGGCACGGCGACATCTACATCCGCACTGACCGCGGGATCCGGTCGCCTGAGGAACTGCGCGGCAGGATCGTCGGCGTGCCCGAGTACCAGATGACCGCGGCGCTGTGGATTCGCGGTATCCTCGCCGACGAATACGGCGTGAAAACTTCCGAGATCCGCTGGCGTAACGGCGGATTGCAGAAGCCGGGCCGGGGCGAACGAACCCCGATCACGCTGCCGGCCTCGATCGAACTCGAAACTATTCCAGCGGGCAAGTCTCTGTCCGGCATGCTCGCAGACGGCGAGATCGACGCTCTGATCACGGCCGTGCAGCCCAACTGTTATGCCGAGAAGGCCCCGAACGTCGGCCGGCTGTTTCCAGACTATCGCGCGGTGGAGGAGGCCTACTACCGCAAAACCGGGATGTTCCCGATCATGCACCATATGGCCGTGCGAAAATCTTTGGCCGAGGAGCATCCCTGGCTCGCGGGCAACATCCTGAAGGCGTGCCTGCTGGCGCGCAATATCGCGGCTGAGGAGATGAAGTCGACCGGCATGTTCTATGCGATGCTGCCTTGGCTGTCCGACGATCTCGCTCGCGCACACGCCGTGATGGGGCCCGACATGTGGCCTTACGGCGCCAACGCCAACCGGAAGGAACTCGAAGCCATGCTGCGCTGGTCGTTCGAGCAGGGGCTCGCACCGCGTCAGGGCAAGGTCGAGGAGATTTTCGCGCCAGGGCTCACCGAGGCGCGCTGGGACACGAATCACTCTCCTTGAGCGTCCAGCCAAGGGTTCAGTGGGAGGAGTTTCAGCGCAGCACGATCACGAGCGCTGCGATCACGGCGGCGGCGAGCGGAATACCGATGAAGATCGCGGCCTTGATGGCGAGGAAGCGGATCGCCTTGGCGGCGTCGTCGCCACCGGCGGGGCTTTGCTCTTGCGTCATCGGCGCAATCCGCTCTGTCGCGTCATGGTTTCAGTCCCAGCGGGACTGAAACCATCAGCGCACGATCTCGTAGCTGTAGTTCTCGATGACCGTGTTTGCGAGAAGCTCCTTGCACATCCGCTCGACGCTGGCTTTCGCCTTCGCCTCGTCGGTCTCGGCGAGGTCGACCTCGATGTACTTGCCCTGCCGAACCTCGTCGACGTTGGCAAAGCCGAGCGAGGACAGCGCGCCCTCGATCGCCTTGCCTTGAGGGTCGAGCACGCCGTTCTTCAATGTGATCTTGATGCGGGCTTTCATTTTTCTATCGCGAATGGCGAATAGCGAATGGCGAATGGAGGACGTGCGCGATGCAGATCCCAACCACTCGCCACTCACCATTCGCCATTTGCCCTTTCCTAATTCGGTTTGGTGCCGTTGGACGTGACGAGGACGGGACCGGCGCCACGGGGACGCGGCGTCTCGGTCAGCACGCCAAGGCGGCGGGCGACCTCCTGATAGGCCTCGAGCACACCGCCGAGGTCGCGACGGAAACGATCCTTGTCGAGCTTGTCGCCGGATGTGATGTCCCACAGGCGGCAGCAGTCCGGGCTGATCTCGTCGGCGAGCACGATGCGCACCTGCTGGTCGTTGTCCCACAGGCGGCCGAACTCGACCTTGAAATCGACGAGGCGGATGCCGATGCCGAGGAACAGGCCGACGAGAAAGTCGTTGATCCGGAGCGCGAGGCTCATGATCTCGTCGATCTCCTGCGGCGTGGCCCAGCCGAAGGCAGTGATGTGCTCCTCCGAGACCATCGGGTCGTTGAGCTTGTCGCTCTTGTAATAGTACTCGATGATCGAGCGCGGCAACGCGGAGCCTTCCTCGAGACCGAGGCGCGTCGACAGCGAGCCGGCGGCGACATTGCGGATCACGACCTCGAGCGGGATGATCTCGACCTCGCGGATCAACTGCTCGCGCATGTTGAGCCGCTTGATGAAGTGCGTCGGCACGCCGATGTCGCCGAGCTTGACGAAGATGTACTCGGAGATCCGGTTGTTGAGCGCGCCCTTGCCGTCGATCAACGCGTGCTTCTTCGCGTTGAAAGCAGTGGCGTCGTCCTTGAAGTGCTGGATGAGCGTGCCGGGCTCTGGACCTTCGTACAGAACCTTGGCCTTGCCCTCATAGATGCGGCGCCGTTTATTCATTTGCACTCGTCCTCATTGCGCTCGTCGGTAAGTTCCGGTCGTGAAATCCGGTCGTGTGCCTCGCTCATCGACGCCGCCGTCATGCCACCGCCGGGACCCCCGGAAGGTGGTGGCGCGTGCCCCGGTGAGCACGTCTTGGCGACCGGGCCGGTGGGAAAAGTTACGAGGGGACACTAGCCGAACGAGGGGGGCGAGACAATGTTAACAGCGCCGTCCAAGCGCGGCTTGGCAAACGGCCTGTGCCCGGCTGAATTGCGTCAGGCGCATTGCCCTTGTCTTGACGTTTGGCCCGTGGGACATAGTCCGCAACCGTGATGGTGCAGCAACTTAAGGTGGAGAAACAGATGACAACCTTCAATGAGCGCGAGAAGGGCTTCGAGAATAAATTCGCGCACGATCAGGACCTTAAGTTCAGGTCGGAGTCGCGGCGGAACAAGATGCTGGGCGAGTGGGCCGCCGGCTTGATGGGAATGAGCGGCCCGGCCGTCGAGGACTATGTGAAGGCCGTGCGCAAGGCGGACCTGGCCGTGAAAGGCGATGGCGACGTTTTGCACAAAGTTCTCAAAGACTTGGGCGAAAAAGGCATCAAGATGACCGAGGCCGAGGTGGCCACGAAGATGCACGAGTTCCTCGCCGAGGCGGTCAATCAGATCGAGAGCGGCACCAAGTCGTGATGCGGTCCTGAGGGGGCTGAGGGGTGGCGCGGCACCGTTGCGACTGACCCGCCACAGTGTGGCGGGTCAGTGACAGTTAATTCAGTGTCGGTGGGTTCAGAGCGCAGCACTTCTTGTATTTTTTTCCCGAGCCGCACGGGCAGGGGTCGTTGCGTCCGATCCGTTGCACACGCAGCGGTCGCGCCGTCGGATAGACGCGCGCGGGATCGCGCCAGTAGGCAGCGATATTCTCGAGGATGCGCGGCAATCGCTCGACGATGCGGGCTTTCTCCTGGGGGGTAGCGACGCGCCCGAGGAACTCGGTGTCGCCCTCGCACAGCGCCATCACCTCGAGCGCCTCCTCCGCGCCGCGGCGGTTCTCGAACAGCAGCGTCCACTGCTCGTCGGCTGTCTCCATGCCGAGCGCGAAACCTTCAGCCCACGCGGCCCCCAAATCAACCTCGGCCACGTGAGGCGAGATTACTGGACGATGAATGGCGCCAACGGCTGCACGCGCCGAGATGGCCGCGAGGCAACGCGTGATCATTCCTGCTACATAGGCCGCCTGATCGTCGCCATCCCAGGCCGGTGTCTCGCCGCTCTCACTCCAGATCAACGGCAGGATGTCGGCGACAGGTTTCGGGCAAGGACCGATGGCGATTGCGGTCAGCAATCCGTCGACCATCTCGATCGGCATCGTCGAGGGCGGCACCTGTCGGCTGACGAGGAAGCGGCCGAGCCAGTCGAACTCGACATCCGACAGCCGGACAGCTTGTGCCGGATCGATGGCGGGTTTGCTGCGGGCCTCGCTCTCGCTGCCGGCTTCGGCTCGATCATCCTCGGCGGCCCACTGACGGTAGAGCGCGGCCCGGCGCTCCATCCACTCCAGCGCTTCGCCGGGATCGGATATGGCGGCAATACCCAACTCCGCGAACGGAGCAGGATCTGTAGGCGCGAGAGTTGCAGCCTGCAGCCCGGCCAGCACCTCGTCGCGATCTTCCTGCTTCAGATGCTCGTAGGCCGGCTTCTCCCAAGCGCGGACCAGCGCCGGCTCGAGCTCCACGAAACCGAGATCCGCGACGCAGCTTTCCCAGCCCCACCAAACCATGCTGTCGTCGTCGGCAAGGCCCTCCCGCTCGAAGCGCTCGAGGAAGGCCGCCGTCTTGTCCCGTGCAATCCGGCCGTCGAACGTGAGGCGCGCAAGCGTGTGGAACAGCGCCCACTTGGCATCGTCGCACATATCGGCATGCTCGATGAGGCGCATCAGCCCCTCGGCGTCGCCGTCCCAGGCGCTGACCATCAAGGTCGCGAGGCTCGGCTGAGCGTGAAAGTCGAAGATGGCCTCCAGTTCCTCCTCGGGCGCGCGTGCAAGATCGACGAGGCGCGGCCATAGACCGTCGTGGCGCGCGGCGGCCAGAACGTGCAGCCCGTACATCAACAGGCGCTCGTCCTCGGGCAGCAGGCAGACACCGCGGCAGTACCGCTGCACGAGGTCGTAGATCTCGGGGGCCAGCGCGTCGGCGTGTGCGACGGCCGCGCGCAGCGCTTCCCGAGGCGGCAGGGCCGATGTGCGGAATTCTTCTCGGATCGTGTCTGGGCTCATCGTGGCAATCGGATTGCATATGGTGGGAGGGGAAGGCCGGATACGAACATGCAGTATCATCGACCGGCAATGCGCAACAGCACTGGCAGCGTCAGTACAGGACAGGAAAGGAACTGGTAGGCGGCAGGCGGCGCAGTTGAGGTGTGCTCCCAAGGCGCTTGACCCCGCGCTGCGCCGCGCCATATTCGCACGATGGCTCGTGCCCCGAAAAACGATGTGACGCCGAAGCCTCGCCCATCGCGGGGCAGGTCAGGCAAGCCGGCTGCGCCCCCCGCCGAGACGAGCGCTGGCACCCCCGGCTTCGGCGAGGCGCCGCAATCGGCATTCACTGCGTCGGGGCCGCTCGCCGCTTTTCCACCGGGCACGCTTCCTGCGTTGCGCAATCAGGCGCTGATGCCGACCAGCTCGGCCAGCATCACCGCGACGCTCGACGCACTGCTCGCCCGGCCCGAGGCGCGCAGCCAGAAGGCCAAGGAGATCCTCGCACGCCAGCCGCTGATGGCGAGCCACCCGATCGTGGCTGGCACCGCCCAGCAATTCACTCCGCACAGACCTCCCCGCCCGGAAAAATCAGAAGGCGGCGTCGCCTTCGAGCTGGTGTCGGAGTACGAGCCCAAGGGCGACCAGCCGACCGCGATCGCCGAACTCGTATCGAGCGTGAGGGATCATGAACGAAACCAGGTTCTGCTCGGCGTCACCGGCTCGGGCAAGACCTTCACGATGGCGCACGTGATCGCTGCGACGCAGCGGCCGGCGCTGATCCTGGCGCCGAACAAGACGCTGGCGGCCCAGCTCTACGGCGAGTTCAAGAGCTTCTTTCCCAACAACGCGGTCGAGTATTTCGTATCCTACTACGACTACTACCAGCCGGAGGCCTACGTCCCGCGCACGGACACCTACATCGAGAAGGAAAGCTCGATCAACGAGCAGATCGACCGGATGCGGCACTCCGCGACGCGGGCGCTGCTGGAGCGCGACGACGTCATCATCGTGGCCTCGGTGTCGTGCATCTACGGCATCGGCTCGGTGGAGACCTACACGGCGATGACCTTCTCCGTGAAGGTGGGAGAGCAGATCTCGCAGCGGCAATTGCTTTCCGATCTCGTGGCGCTGCACTACAAACGCAACGACGGCAACTTCCATCGTGGCACGTTCCGCGTCCGCGGCGATACGATCGAACTGTACCCAGCCCACTTGGATGACCGCGCGTGGCGCTTCTCGATGTTCGGCGACGAGATCGAGAGTATCACCGAGTTCGATCCGCTCACCGGGCACAAGTCCGACGAGCTGGCGCTTGTGAAGGTTTACGCCAACTCCCACTACGTCACGCCCAAGCCGACGCTTCAGCAGGCGATCAAGTCGATCAAGGCCGAGTTGAAGGCCCGTCTCGGCGAGCTGTACGACGCCGGCAAGCTGCTCGAGGCGCAGCGGCTCGAGCAGCGCACCGTCTTCGACATGGAGATGATGGAAGCAACGGGCAGTTGCGCGGGCATCGAGAACTACTCGCGCTATCTGACCGGCCGCCAGCCCGGCGAGCCGCCGCCGACGCTGTTCGAGTACCTACCCGACGACGCGCTGGTGTTCGCCGACGAGAGCCATGTGACCGTGCCGCAGATCGGCGGCATGTTCCGCGGCGACTACCGGCGTAAGGCGACGCTCGCGGAATACGGCTTCCGCCTGCCGTCGTGCATGGACAACCGCCCGCTGCGGTTCGAGGAATGGGATGCGATGCGTCCACAGTCGGTATTCGTCTCCGCGACGCCGGGCGACTGGGAGCTCGAGCAGACCGGTGGCACTTTCGCCGAGCAGGTGATCCGTCCGACCGGCCTGATAGATCCGGAAGTGATCATTCGGCCGGCCAAAGCCCAAGTCGACGACCTCCTCGACGAGGTGCGGCAGGTATCGCGCAAAGGCCACCGCACGCTCGTCACCACGCTGACGAAGCGTATGGCGGAGGACCTGACCGAGTACATGCACGAAGCGGGCATTCGCGTGCGTTACATGCACTCCGACGTGGAGACGCTGGAGCGCATCGAAATCATACGCGACCTTCGACTTGGCGCTTTCGACGTCTTGATCGGCATCAACCTGCTGCGCGAGGGCCTCGATATACCCGAGTGCGCGCTGGTGGCCATTCTCGATGCGGACAAGGAAGGCTTCCTGCGCTCCGAAACCTCGCTCGTCCAGACCATCGGCCGGGCGGCGCGCAATGTGGAAGGGCGCGTGATCCTTTATGCCGACAGAATGACCGGCTCGATGGAGCGTGCCATCGCGGAGACCGACCGGCGCCGCGAGAAGCAGGTGGCCTACAACGAGGCCAACGGTATCACGCCGCAGTCGATCAAGCGGAACATCCAGGACATCATGTCCTCGATGTACGAGGCCGACCACGTGACGGTCGATGCCGGGATTGCGGGGGTGGCAGGCACGCCGCTCGTCGGGCACAACCTCGCTAAGGTGATAGATGACCTCGAGCGGAAGATGCGCGAGGCGGCGGCCGACCTGGAGTT
>CAMAYR010000008.1 GCA_945862355.1 Devosia equisanguinis
CCCCCGCCCTCGGCCGAACGCGGCACAGGGCTTCCAGTTGCCGGACTTTTACTCCGGCGCAACCGACCGACTCGGTTGCCTCACTGAGGGATTTTGTCTCCGGCGCTTACACAGGGGCTGTCCGATCTCGTGCACGCAGAGATGACAGACCGCTTGAGCGCATGTAGGCCGTCCCACATGGCAGCCTTGTCCTCTGGTGGAGCCGTTGCTGTGGCATAGACGACCAGAACGACCAGCGTGATCTTGATGAGACGGAACACGACACGGATACCCGTTGGTAGAACGAAACAGGATCATGTGGGTGATGAGTTACTGAACCGTTAAGCTGCGGTGCAAGGAGTTGGCGGCTGCAGGAAGATCTAGTGAGATGTGGTCGCTGGCTGTAGCATCTTGATAATCTTTATTATTTTCAATTGCTTGGAATGGTCGACAGGTAATCGCCGCCAAAACCGACAACTGCTCGATAGGCGGTGTCTTTGGTAAGGCAGTAGAGACGTCTGGGCGACCAAGTCTGTGTAAACCTATTGTTGCATGAGCCTTCAACGCAGAATTGTTCAACAATGCGAGAGAGAGATAAGTGCTCCAAATAGGAATAAGATGGTGAATTATGCCTCGAGGGCAGGCCACTTGAGTGTGAGGCGGCGAAGGAGCAAACGCTCCTCAGTGACGTGAGCAAAAGCGCAGCTGGATAGGTTTGAGGAAGTCCAGGCTGAACCCAATTGGTCCAACGGAATCCATGATAAAATGTGGTACCGTATGTGGGTCTTAACCAGAGGGTGAGGATAAAAATCTATATTATTCAATTACTTACGGCCAAAATCTGGCGGATGGGGAGGGATTCGAACCCCCGGTGAGCTTGCACCCACGCCGGTTTTCAAGACCGGTGCCTTAAACCACTCGGCCACCCATCCTTGCAGTGGCAGCATGCACCAGCGGCTTCTACCGGCTGATCGCCGCCGGGACAAGCTCGGCTCTTCGAAAGGAGCTCTGGCCATGCTGCGGCCTCGCCACGTCGCTGCAACACTCAGCCCAGAGCCAACGCACCACGCCACGGCACGCCATGCGGCTCAGCCGCCTTTACCCTTGGCCTCCCCCTTGGCCTTGCCCTTCGGCTTGTCGAGCCCGACGGTCTTCTTGACCACCTCTACGACTTCACGCGGCGTCTCGAGAATTTCCTTCACGATGCCCTCGAGCTCCGCCCCCGACTGAGGATCGAGCTCGAGCTTCATCTTCTTGGCCTGCGCGATGATCTCCGGATCTTTCATGCCCTTGTCGAAGGCGGACCGCAAAGCAGCCGCGCGATCCGCTGGAATGCCCGGCCCCGCTGCCAGTGATCGCCCCAGCGCCGCGCCTGCCCCGACCAGTTTGATCGCCTGCTTGTGCTCACGGCTGGTCACGAGCTCGGTCGCCAGCGGCACGTTCTCGAAGCCCGCGACGCTCTTGGCGCCGATCTGGATGAGATGCACGATCTTGTTGTCGCGCACCCAGTCAGGCTCGGTAACTGCCCAGCTCACGATCGTCCCGCCCCTGCCGTGAACCTCCCCACGCTCCATTGCGATGTTCTGATCGGGAATGCTCTTGAAGCCGAGGATCACCTTGAACTTCGTGCCGATCAGCGCATTCAGCAGCACCGGCAGCTGATACTGGTAGGAGCCGGAGCCGCTCGCACTCAGCACCACCTCCTTTTTCTTTGCCTCCTCGATCGTCAGCGCCGGCGACGTCGCACGCCACACCGTCAGCGAGGAGTTGAGCGGCGTGAACACCCCGATCATCAAAAACTTGGCGAGATCATACCGTCCTGCAAGCTCGAGCAATTGGCTCTGCGGCGCACTCGAGTGCAGGCTCAGGAGCACGGTCCCGTCGCGCGGCGCCGTCGTGGCGACGTAAGTAGTTGCAATCGCGCCGCCAGCCCCGGTCATAAGCTGCGTGATGACCTTCGGATTGCCGGGCAGGTGCTTTTCCATGATCATGGCGCCGAGCCGGCCGTAGAAATCGTAGGTGCCGCCTGGACCGATCGGCACCACGACCGACAGCGTCTTGCCCTTGTAGAAGTCGGCCACTGCATCAGCATTGGCGATCGACGATAGTGCGCCGAGCGCTACGGCCCCGGCAGTGGCAGTGGCAGTGGCAGTGGCAGTAGCAGTAGCAGTGGCTAGCCCGAGTGCTGACCTCATATGCGTCTCCTCCGGTCAGCGGGTCTGCGCCCGTTTCCGATCCGCATTGCGTATCCCGATGACACAGTCACGGCAGACCGCACAGGATGCAAGCCTTTGTCGCATCCACACGAACAGGCCCGGCTCACAGCCGGCCTCACGCGTAGCACCCTGCCCCCGCGCGGGGCCGGCTACTCGCCACCACGACGCCGTCGCATCAGAAGGTTCATCGCCCTGAAGCTCGCCACGACGTCGCCGTCCTGGTTGAGCGCCTCCACGAAGCTGCGCAGCAGACCGCGATCAGGCTTGGTTCGCGACGGCACCGCCTCCAGGATCGACACCCTGATCCGTAGTCGATCGCCGGGACGCACAGGCTTCGACCAGCGCAGCTCGTCGACGCCGGGTGAAGCGAGGCTTGCGACGTCCGACAGATAGTTGTCGACGTAAAGCCGCATCATCATCGACACGGTATGCCAGCCACTCGCGATCAATCCCTTGAACGGACCGTCAGCGGCGGCGATCGGGTCGATATGCATCGTTTGCGGATCGAAGCGCTGTGCGAACGCCAGAACCTCGTCCTGATCCACCAGGATCGTGCCGTATTCGAGCACGGAACCGACCGGATAATCCTCGAAGAAGCGATCCTCGATCGGTGTCGGCAGTCGATCACCACCCGCCATCGCCCTCTCCCCTGAACAAGGACGCGGCGACGCGCCAACCACCCGCCGCCCGATCCATCACGCTGTCGTCTCGTGCACCTCGGCCCTCAGCTTGAACCGCTGGATCTTGCCTGTCGCCGTCTTCGGCAACTCGTCCCGGAATTCGATCCAGCGCGGATACTTCCACATGCCCGCCTGCGCCTTCACGTGCTCCTTCAGCGTCTCGAGCAGCTTCTGGTCGCCACTTTGCCCCTGTTTCAGCACGATGTACGCTTTCGGCTTCAACAGACCATCGGTGTCCTCGACCCCGATCACAGCCGCTTCCAGCACCGCCGGATGCGTGATGAGCGCGGACTCCACCTCGAACGGCGACACCCAGATGCCGGAGACCTTGAACATGTCGTCGGTGCGCCCGCAGCACCAGTAGTAGCCGTCCTCGTCGACACGGTACTTGTCCCCCGTGAACGTCCACTCGCCAGCGAACGTGCGGCGCGAGCGGCCCCGCTGGTTCCAGTAGCCTTCCGACGCGGTCGGCCCCTTGATGACGAGCTCGCCGATCTCGCCGATGGGAACGGGCTCGCCCTTCTCGCCGACGAGCTTGGCATCGTAGTTGGGTATCGGCGTCCCCGACGAGCCGTAACGCACCTTACCCTCGCGGTTGGAGATGAAGATATGCAGCATCTCCGTCGAGCCGATGCCGTCAAGAATCTCCACTCCGACCCTTTCCTGCCAGCGCCGGCCCACATCCTCCGGCAAAGCCTCTCCCGCCGATAGGCAGAGCCGCAGGCGGTTCGAGCCCGCGCCCGTGCTCAGCCCTTCGAACGCCAGCAGCGAAGCGTATAGCGTCGGCACACAATAAAAGATCGTCGGGTTGTGCATTCTCATCGTCGCTAGCACGCTGTCCGGCGTGGGACGATCCGGATAGAGAATTGTCGTCGCCCCGACGGCCATCGGAAAGTTCATGCCGTTGCCGAGACCGTAGGCGAAGAATAGTTTGGCGACGGAGAAGTTCACATCTTCCGTGCGCATGCCGACGATGCCGAGCCCGTAGCTGCGCGCGCTCCAGTAGGGACTGGAATGCACGTGCCGCGTACCCTTGGGATTCCCCGTCGAGCCCGACGAATAGAGCCAGAACGCCGTCTCGTCGGCATGGGTAGCAGCAGTCTCTGCTTCATCCGATGAGCCAGCGAGCAGATCGTCGAGCCCGATGTCGCTGGGCCCCGGCGCGCCGTCTGCAACTATGACATGCAGATGGCGCCGCCGCGCGATGTCGTCGAGCACGGGCCGGGCGCGCTCCAGCAGATCTGCCGATATGACGACCGCATCCGAACGGCTGTCCTCGATCATGAACTGCCATTGCTCGAGGGTCAGCAGCGTATTGATCGGCACGGCGACGACACCGGCCTTGATCGCACCCCAGAACACGACGGGAAACTCCACCGTGTCGAGCATGATCATCATGACGCGCCGCTCGCGGCCGATGCCGAGCCGCGGCAGAGCATTGGCGAAGCGATTGCAGCGCGCCTGGAGCTGACGGTAGGTCAGCGAGCGCCGAGGATCGACGAATGCGAGCCTGTCGCCGCGCCCTTCGCGCACGTTGCGGTCGACGAAATCCGCCGCAGCGTTGTAGCTGCCGGACGGCTCGGGCCAATCGATAGCCCCACCTGTCATGCGTTCTCTCCCGGTCGCATTTTGCCGAGGGCGATTGATCTCGCCCCTTGGGTCGTCGCTTGCACGTCGGCTCGGTCTTGCCATCCCTTGCCGAACCGATCAATCCGCCAATCGACTACGCGGGTGGACCGAGCACCCCCCGCACGAAGCCGGCGATGGCCTCGCGCATCACGTCGGGCGCCTCGCGGTGCAGCGAATGGCCGAGCCCTGGAAACAGTGTCGTCTCGAGCGGACACGTGCACAGCCGGCGCGCGGTCGCGAGTTGCTCTGGTGTGCCGTAGGCATCCCGCTCGCCTTGCAGTATCTGCATCGGTACACGGATCTTGGGCAACAGCTCGGTGATGCTCCACGTCCGTTTGAACTCGGGGTCCGCGAACGCGATGTTCCAGGTGTAGAAGGCGCAGTCGACATTCGTGTGCCAGCGTGCGAGCCGCCGTTTCAGATCGCCTTGCTCGTAGGCGATCTTGGCCGCCCGTGCGCCCGCCGCCGTCTCCTCCTCCACGAAGAAGTGCGGCGCCGTCAGCGAGATGCCACGCACGCGGGCGTCGTCGACCGAGGCCGCGTAGATCGCCGCGATCGTGGAGCCATCCGAGGCCCCGACCAGCACACCGCTGCGGAAGCCGATACCGCCTAGCACGCGCGGCAGCACCTTCAGCGCCTCGTCGTGCATGAACGACCAGGGCGGCGGTAATGTCACCGGAGAGGACCCGCCGTAGCCGGCCCGCGAGTAGGCGACGACCCCACAGCCGGTGTCGGCAGCAAGTCCCTTCAGCAGCCCCTCGCCCCACATGTCCGCACAATCGAGCCCCTCGTGCAGCATGACGAGGGTGGGCGCCTCGCTCGGCAGGGGACCGGCCGCACGCGTCTCGAGCCGCATATCGCCGAGCTCCAGCCAACCCTTTCGGATCTCTCCTGCCATCGATTCATCACCGTTCGAATTCATGATTGATCGCGTCCGATTTGCGTTTCGCCCAGCGGCTCATGCATGATGGTCTCGCCTGCCCGCACCCGCGCGCCATCCCCATACCGGAACCCTGCCCCATACCGGAACCCTGCCCCATACCGGAACCCTGCATGTCGCTCCGCCTCGCCCTCCTCGGTCTGCTCGCCGTCGAGCCGGCATCGGGCTACGACCTCAAGCGCGCCATAAACCGCTCGACGTTCTTCATATGGAACGCCACCGGTCCGCAGATCTACACCACGCTGCACAAGCTGCGCGAGGAGGGTTTCATCACCAGCGAGGCCTTGCCCCAGCACGGCAAGCCCGACAAGCAGATCCATACGATCACCGAGGAAGGGCGCAACGCACTCGCGCAGTTCGTGAGCCAGCCGATCCGCGCCGCCGTCACACGCGACGAGGTGCTGCTGCGGATCTTCTTCGGCAGCTTCGCCGATCAGCACGCCATCCGCCACGAGCTCAACGCCTACCTGGAGCGCATCCGGGAGGAGCGCGCGGCGATGGAGGCGACCGAGGCGCGCATCCTCGCCCACCCCGGCCGCAAGCACGAGGCGCGACGCTTCCAGCTTCTCTCCTTGCGCATCAAGGTCGCCCAGCACAAGGCGACGGAGGAGCAACTGCTGCAATTCCTGGCCCGGGAATCCGTGACCAGCGATTGATCCTGCCGTGCCGGAGAAAACGCGGACGCCGGCGCAATGCGGGCCCAGGCCAGGCAAAAGCTCAGGCCACAGGCTAGGCCAGGCCAGCCTCGTTCAGCCGGCGCCCTTCTTCACGGTGCCGAGCGGCGCGGAATAGCTGCCCTTGAAGCGCGGGCGGTCGGTCTGGACCGCAGTGAGCGGCGCCACGCGGCGTTGCGTGGCGAGGCTGCGCACAGCGAGCTCCTGATACTGCCGGGTACCCTTGCGCTTCCACTCCATCTCGGTCTCGGTAAGCTCGCGCACCACGCGGGCCGGTGTGCCGAGCGCCAGGCTCCGCGGCGGAATGACTGTGCCTTCGCGCACGAACGCTGTCGCACCGATGATCGAGGATGCCCCGATCCTGGCGCGATCCATGATCACCGCATTCATGCCCACCAGCACGTTCTCGCCGATGTGCGCGCCATGCACGATGGAGCCGTGGCCGATGTGACCGTCCTTCTCGATCACGGTATCGATCTCGGGAAAGCCGTGCATCACGCAGGTATCCTGCACGTTGACGCCCTCGCCGAGCAGGATGCGACCGAAATCGCCGCGCAGACACGCCGCCGGCCCCACATAGCAGCCCGGCCCGACGATCACGTCCCCGATCAGCACCGCCGTCGGATGCACATAGGCCGTTGGATCGATCACGGGGATCAGATCCTCGATCGCGAAGCAGTTGCTCATATCGCCCACCAGCTTTCCTCTTCCCGCACGATCTCAGCCGACCATCGAGTAGCCGCCGCTGATGCTGAGCGTCTGCCCCGTGATCCAACCACTGACGGGCGAGGCTAGCAGCACGACGGCCGGCGCGACATCCTCGGCCTGGCCGAGCCGGCGCGTGGGATAGAACTTCACGAGCTTCTCGCGGTTGGCGTCGAGCCACGTCGGATCGTGTCCCGTCTCGACGAGCCCGAGTGCGATCGTATTCGCCGTGACACCAGCGCGGCCCGCCTCACGCGCGATCGACTTCATCAGCGCGATCACGCCTGCGCGCGCAGCACCGACGATAGACAGGCCTGATTCACCCACGCGCGAGCTGTCGCCCACGATGGCCACGATGCGGCCGACGCCGCTCTTTTCCAGATGCGGCATGGCCGCATGGCAAAGGTGTATCGCCCCGAGCAGATTGACGTCGATCTGCGATTTCCACTCCTCCGGCGTCGTCTGCTTGAACGGCTTGCGAACCGCGAGCCCGGCATTGTTCACGACCGCGTCGAGACCGCCGAGCTGGGCCACCACGCCCTCCACCATCCCGGCAACCGAGGCATGATCGGCAAGGTTCGCCTGGAACGCCGCCGCCTTGCCGCCGTTCTGCGTGATCTCCGCGACGACGCTCGCCGCCTCGTCCGACGAGCGCCCGTAGTGCACCGCCACGGCCGCACCCTCCGCCGCCAGTGCCAGCGAGATCTGCCGGCCGACATCGCGCGTTCCGCCGGTGACCAGGGCGACCCGTCCTTTGAGCTGCATGTCCATGCTGTTCTCCTTTGCACTCCCTCGTGTAGCGCCTCCGACGTATGGCACCCGCTTGCGGCAGGTCTCGCAACCAAACGTCAGGTGCAAAAGCTACACTAGAAACATAGACTTGCTAGTGTTCCTCATGGTTCTGACATTTGCTCCGAGCCTCGCCGCAACGAGTAGCAAATGTCAGAACCGGAACACTAGCGGCGAGAGAAGCCCGCTTCCATTCATGCCGATCTACAGGTTATCTCCGGATCGACAAAGGGCCGCGCTTTCGATTGACTCCCGTCTGCACGACCGATAGCTATAGTCAAGAACTTACATAGTAAAGCTCTGACTTATACTTCGGAGAGGGGAGCGGTCGCGCGTGATGGCTGCCGGCCGCTCGATCGACAAGACCGACCCGCTCGATCTATTGGATCGACAAGACCGACAAGACCGACAAGGGATCGAGACGCTCGTGAAGCCGGCACAGTTCGACTACTACGCGCCGCGCACGCTCGAAGATGCGCTACGCATTCTCGCCGAGGCCGGCAGCGAAGGCCGCGTGCTCGCCGGTGGCCAGAGCCTCGGGCCGATGCTCAATTTCCGGCTCGCCAAGCCAGCCGTCATCGTCGACATCAACCGCGTCGAAGGCCTCGGCATACTGGAGGCTGGCCCGTCGCATTTGAAGGTCGGCGCGCTGGTGCGCCACGCGGCATTCCTCAGAAGCACCCAGGTGCGCGAGGGCTGGCCGATTCTGGCCGAGGCCACGCGGCATGTCGCCCACATGGCGATCCGCAATCGCGGCACCGTTTGCGGCAGCATTTGCCACAATGATCCCGCCGCCGAGCAGCCGAGCCTGCTCTTCACACTTGGCGGCATAGTCGAGATCGCCAGCGCCAAAGGCCGCCGCGAGCTTCCCGCACAGGATTTCCTCACCGGCATGATGTCGAACGCACTCGAGCCCGGCGAGATGGTCGTCGCCGTGCGCTATCCGCGGCCGGTGCCGGGCACCAGCGTAGGCTTCGACGAGTTCGCCCGCCGCCTGGGCGATTTCGCGATTGCCGGCGCCGCCGCCACGCTGACCGTGAGCGATGGCCGCTGCTCAGCGGCACGGCTCACCATCATCGGCATGGGCCGGGGCCCGTTCCGCGCCGAGGCTGCCGAGGCAGCCCTCGTCGGGTCCCGCCTCGGTGGCAGCGACGGCGAGGCAACGATCGCCGAAGCCGTCGCCAGGACCGTGTCCGCCGTCGAGCCCGCCGAGGACGTCCACGCCTCCGCCGGCTACCGCCGGCATCTGGCCGGCGTCATGGCTGAAAGAGCGCTTGGCTCGGCACGTTCGCGCGCAATGGGAGGCCGCATTGGCTAAAGAGCAGTCGATCACTGTGACGGTGAATGGCCGGCGCTACGAGAAGACCGTGCCGGTCCGGCTGTCGCTTGCCGATTTCCTTCGCGACCATCTCCATCTCACCGGCACCCACCTGGGCTGCGAGCACGGCGTCTGCGGCGCCTGCACCATCATGCTCGACGGCCGCACGGCGCGTTCCTGCCTGACGCTGGCGGTGCAGGCCGACGGCACCGAGATCACCACCATCGAAGGCCTGCGCGCCGAGGACGGCACACGCCATCCCATGCAGCAGGCCTTCTTCGAGAACTTCGGTCTCCAGTGCGGCTACTGCACGCCGGGAATGCTCATGACCGCCATCGAGCTGTTGCAGGACAACCCCGATCCCGACGAGCACGAGGTGCGCGAGGCGATGTCCGGCAACCTTTGCCGCTGCACGGGCTACCAGTCGATCATCGCCTCCGTCATGGCCGCCGCGCGCACCGCGAAGGGTGCCTGACAGATCACTTAGTTCCGCCGATCGCGCATGAGTTTGCGATCCGGAAAATGCCTCTGGAGCTGCAAGATATGTCGGACACGCGCTTTGCCAACCAGCGCATCGTGGGCACGTCGGTGCTGCCCGACGAGGCCATCCCGCTGATCGAGGGCGACGGCCGCTTCCTCAACGACATCAAGATCGCGGGGATGTACCACGTCGCGTTCCTGCGCTCCTCGATGGCGCACGCGCGCATCGTGTCGATCGACACGGCGAAGGCACGCGCGCTGCCCGGCGTCATTGCCGTGGTGACGGGCCAGGACATCCTCGGCAAGGTCGAGCCGTTCCGCTCCATGCCGAACCGCTTCTCCGGCGGCCAGTCGACACAGCACTGGCTCGCCATCGACAAGGTTCGCTTCTGCGGCGAGGCTATCTGCGCCGTCGTGGCCGAGGACCGTGCGATCGCAGAGGACGGCGTCGAGGCCATCGAGCTCGATCTGGAACCGTTGCCCGTCGTCACCGATCCCCGCCTCGGCGAGCGCGACGACGCCCCCCTCGTCCACGACACCTGCCCCAACAACTACCTCATCAAGCGCGAGTACGAGCGCGGCGAGGTATCGAAGGCCTTCGACACCGCCCACCTCGTCGTCAAACGCAAGTTCCGCATCGGCCGCAAGCAGGCGCTTTGCCTGGAAGGCCGCGGCTGCGTGGCCGCCTGGCGCGAAGGCTCGTTCATGCTGACGCTGTGGCTCAGCCATCAGCTCCCCTACGTCGTGCGCCACTACATCGCCCGGCACCTTGGAATGGCCGAGACCGACGTGCGCGTGATCGCCCCGCACACTGGCGGCGGCTTCGGCCAGAAAGCCTCGATCTACCCCGAGGAATTCCTCTGCGCCCACTTGGCCCGCACGCTGCGCCGGCCGGTGAAATGGGTCGAGGACCGCTTCGAGAACATGGTTGCCTCGACCCACTCCCGCGACCAGTACATCGAGGTCGAGGTGGCCTTCGACGCCGAAGGCCACATCACGGCTCTGTCCTCAGACGTGTGGGTCGATGTCGGCGCCTACTCGACCTATCTGTGGTCGGCCGGCATGGAGCCGCTGCAGACCGGCGGCCTGATGCCCGGCCCCTACAAGGTGCCCGCCTTCCGCTACCGCACACGCGGCGTCGCCACCAACAAGACACCCGTGGGCCCTTATCGCGCGGTCGGCCGTCCCTCTGCCTCAGCCGCCCTCGAGCTGGTGCTCGACGAGGCCGCCCGCAAGCTTGGCATCGACACCGTGGCGCTGCGCCTGCGCAATCTGATCGCGGTGGAGGAGATGCCCTATCGCAGCGCCAACAACCTCGTGCACGACAACGTAAATTACGTGCCGTGCCTGAAGCTGGCACTGTCGAATGCCGACTACGACAAGCTGAGAGCCGAGCAGAGGCAAGCCCGCGCCGCCGGCAAGCTGCGAGGCATCGGCGTCGTCTGCTACGCCGAGTTGACGGGCCTGGGCACGACCACGGCCGTCGGCCCCGGCACGCTGCTGCAGCCCGGTCGCGACGCAGTCACGCTTCGCCTCGAGACCACCGGCACGCTGACCATCGCAGCCGCATTGCCCTCGCAGGGCCAGCGCATCATGACCGCGATGCGCCAGGTCGCCGCCGACGCGCTCGGCATGAAGCTCACCGACATCGCCTCGATCTCCAACGACACCTCGATGGCGCCCTATGGCTTCGGCACATTCGCCTCGCGCACGGCTGTGTTCGGCAGCGGCGCGGTGATCCAGGCATCCAAGGAGATGCGCCGCCGCATTCTCGCCCTCGCAGGCCATCTGATGGACGTACCGCCTTCGCAGCTCACCATCGTCGACAGCGTCGTCCAGACGCTCGACCGCTCCAAGTCTTTGACGCTGCCGGAGATGACCGAGCGCAGCTACTTCAACGCCAAGGGCCTGCCGGACGAGCTGAACCCCGGCTTCGAGGTAACCGCGTTTTACGATCCAAAGCTCGGCAGCTTCGCCGGCGGCGCGCATCTTGCCGTCGTCGATATCGACCCCCAGACCGGCGCCGTAAGGATCGAACGTTACGTCGCCGCCGAGGACATCGGCACGATCATCAATCCCGCCGTCGTCGAAGGCCAGATCATCGGCGGCATCGCGCAGGGCATCGGCGAGGCGCTGATGGAGGAGCTGATCTACGACGAGGAAGGCCAGCCCCGCACGGTCACCCTCGCCGACTATCTCATTCCCTCCGCAATCGAGGTGCCACACATCGAGCTGCACCACGCCGGCACGCCCTCGCACGCTCTCGGCGGCTTCAAGGGCTGCGGCGAAGGCTCGATCATCGGCGCAGTCGGCTCGATCCTGTGCGCCGTCGTCGATGCGCTGGCCCAGCGCGACGGCGATCTGACCGAGTTCCCCGCCACGCCCGAGCGCGTGCTGCGTGGCCTCGGTGTACCCCTCGCCACCGAGTGATCCAACGAGCGCGAACGCGCTGCGCACAGAATGTAGCCCGCCACGAGCGACGGAGACCACAATGCAGACGGATGTGCGCGGACTTCGGCTCACCACCTCGAGCGCGGCAGCGGCACAGCATATCGACGCCGCCGTGACCGACTTTCTCGACTACAGCGTCGGCGCCTCCGCGAACCTGAAGAAGGCGCTCGACGAGGACCCGAGCTTCGCACTCGCGCTGTGTTTCCGCGCCTACTTCATGATGATGCTCGAGATGCGCAGCGTGCTGCCGAGGATCAAGCAGACGATCGACGAGCTGGAGCAGCGCCTGTCCTCGCTCACCCGTCGCGAGCAGTTGCATGTCGCAGCCCTGAAGGCCTGGTCCGAAGGCGACATCATCAAGGCGTGCTCGGCATGGGAGGTGATCATCACCGAGCACCCGCATGACATTCTTGCGATGAAGCTGCACCACACGCTGTCCTTCTACATGGGCCAGAGCCAGGTGATGCGCTCGGTGCTGGCCGGCGCCATCGACGAATGGAACGATGCGACACCCGGCTACAGCTACGTGCAGGGCATGTACGCCTACGCGCTGGAGGAATGCGCAGAGTACGCCGAGGCAGAGCGGTGGGGCCGGGCTGCAGCCGCCGGCAATCCCGGCGATCTGTGGGCGATCCATTCGGTAGCCCACGTGCTCGAGATGCAGGAGCGGACGAAAGAAGGCCTCGCCTGGCTCCCCTACACCCCGGCGCAGTGGGCCCAGAAGAACCCGTTCAAGGCGCACGTCTGGTGGCATGGCGCGTTGTTCGCGATGGCCGAGGGCGACACCGACCGCGTGCTGTCGATCTACGACAACGAACTGACCTCCGTTAACACCGACAATTATGTCGACGTCTCCAATCAGGGCGCACTTCTCAAGCGTCTCGAACTGATGGGCGTCGACGTCGGCGAGCGCTGGAGCAACCTCGCCGCCTTCTCCAAGAAGCGCATCAACGACCACATGCTGCCGTTCCGCGACATCCACTTCGGCCTCTGCCTCGCCGGCGACGGCGATCTCGAAGCCGCACGCCAGCACATCGGCTCGATGCGCACCTTCGCCGCCGGCAAGTCGGGCTGGCAGGCCGAGAGCATGAACCGTATCGCCGTGCCGCTGTGCGAGGCGATCGTGCTCGCGGCCGAAGGTCATGCAGACAAGGCTGCCGAGTTGCTCTGGCCGATCCGCCACGACTTCGCACGCATCGGCGGCAGCAACGCCCAGCGCGATCTCTTCGCCCAGATCCTGTGCGACGCAGCCGTGCGCGGCAACAAGCACGCCATCGCCCGCAGCCTTCTCGCCGAGCGCGTCAAGGCCCGCCCCGATCGCAAGGACAATTGGACAGCCTACGCCGACGTGCTGGCAAGCCTCGGCGAAACAAAGCTCGCCGAGGGCGCGCGCGGCCGCGCTGCAAAAGCAGCCCATGCCGGCGCCTGACATCCAACCGACGACGACAAACCGCGATCCCGAGGAGGAAGCCTGAATGAGCGCCCCCGACCTGCCCAGGAAGGTCCCCACCGTTCCCTCCAACAAGTATGGCGCCTTCCAATGGGAGGACCCGCTGCTTCTCGATAGCCTTCTCACTGACGAGGAGCGCTTGATCCGCGACACCGCGCGCAACTACTGCCAGGATAAGTTGCAGCCGCGCATCCGCGAGGCGAACCGGCACGAGAAGGTGGACCTCGCGATCTTCAAGGAGTTGGGTGCGCTCGGCTTCCTCGGTGCGACGCTGCCCGAGAAATATGGCTGCGCTGCCACCAGCTATGTCGTCTACGGTCTCGTCGGCCGCGAGATGGAGCGCATCGACAGCGCCTACCGCTCGATGGTGAGCGTGCAATCCTCGCTCGTCATGCACCCCATCTATGCGTATGGCTCCGAAGACCAGCGCATGAAGTATCTGCCGAAGCTCGCGACTGGCGAGTGGATCGGCTGCTTCGGCCTTACCGAGCCCGACCACGGCTCCGATCCGGGCTCCATGGTGACACGCGCGCGCTCCGTCGACGGCGGGTTCCGCGTTTCCGGTGCCAAGATGTGGATCACCAACGCGCCCTTCGCCGACGTGTTCGTGGTGTGGGCAAAAACCGACGACGGCATCATCCGTGGCTTCGTTCTCGAGAAGGGCATGAAGGGGCTGTCCGCGCCGAAGATCGAGGGCAAGCTCTCGCTGCGCGCCTCCATCACCGGCGAGATCGTGATGGACGAGGTTTTCGTACCCGCCGAGAACATGCTGCCGAACGTGACGGGCCTTGCAGGTCCGTTCGGCTGCCTCAACCGCGCACGCTACGGTATCTCGTGGGGCGCGATGGGGGCTGCGGAGGCCTGTTGGCATTCAGCCCGCCAATACGTGCTCGACCGTAAGCAGTTCGGCCGGCCGCTGGCCGCCAACCAGCTCGTGCAGAAGAAGCTCGCGGACATGCAGACCGAGATCACCTTGGGGCTGCTGGCGGCACTTCAGGCCGGCCGCCTGTTCGACCAGGGCAAGCTCGCCCCCGAGGCCATATCCCTCCTGAAGCGCAACAACTGCGGCAAGGCGCTCGACATCGCGCGCGTTGCCCGCGATATGCACGGCGGCAATGGAATCTCCGACGAGTATTGCGTGATGCGCCATCTCGTGAACCTGGAGACGGTCAACACCTACGAGGGCACACACGACATTCACGCGCTGATCCTCGGCCGCGCGCAGACCGGCATCCAGTCGTTTTTCCCCTGATACCCGCCGCTCCGAGTTGCTCCTCTGCCTTCCCAGCGCAGGCCTATTCCGCTTGAACCCTGCCTGCGGCCTGCCGATAACGCCAATGTAACCAAGCTTTTCGCACGAGGCATCAGACCATGAGTCAGTACGAGAGCCTGTCCCTGTTCATCGACGGCAAGATGACCGTCGGCGACAGTGGCGCCACCTCCGACGTGGTCAATCCGTCCAACGATACAGTCCTCGCCAGGCTGCCCCACGCCAGGAAGCCCGAGCTCGACAAGGCGCTCGCTGCTGCCGAGAAGGGCTTCCAGGCTTGGCGCAGGACCAATTCCTTCGAGCGCGCCAAGGTGCTGCGCAAGGCCGCCGATCTGATGCGCGCGCGGGTCGACGACATCGCTCGCGTGCTCACTCTGGAGCAGGGCAAGCCGTTCATCGAGAGCCGGATAGAGATCCTCACCGGCGCCGACATCACCGACTGGTACGCCGACGAAGGTCGCCGCGCCTACGGCCGCATCATCCCAGCGCGCTCCGATGGCGTGCGCAACATGGTGATCATGGAGCCCGTCGGCCCCGTTGCCGGCTTCTCGCCGTGGAACTTCCCCGTCACGCAGGCCGTGCGCAAGATCGCAGCAGCGCTCGCCGCCGGCTGCTCGATCATCGTCAAATGCCCCGAAGAGACCCCGGGCTCCCCGATCGGCATGATCCGCTGCTTCCACGACGCCGGCCTTCCCGACGGCGTGCTGAACCTCGTCTACGGCGTTCCCGCCGAGATCTCCGAGTACCTGATCCCTTCGCCGATCATCCGCAAGGTGTCGTTCACAGGCTCGGTACCGGTCGGCAAGCATCTGGCAGCGCTGGCCGCCCAGCACATGAAGCGCACGACGATGGAGCTCGGCGGCCACGCCCCCGTGCTCGTCTTCGACGACGTCGAGGTGGACGCCGTGGCGAAGATGATGGTCGCCACCAAGATCCGCAACGCCGGTCAGGTTTGCGTGTCGCCGACGCGCTTTTTCCTGCAGGACAAGATCTACGACAAGTTCGTCGCGACATTTACGAGCGGCATGAAGGCGACCAAGGTGGGCGACGGCTTCGAGCCGACCACCAGGATGGGCCCGCTCGCCAATCCGCGCCGCGTCAACGCCATGCAGGCGCTGATCCAGGACGCGGAGGAAAAGGGCGCCAAGGTCGAGACCGGTGGCCAGCGCATCGGTAATCAGGGCAATTTCTTCGAGCCGACAGTGCTGACAGGCGTGTCCGAAAACGCTCGCATCATGAACGAGGAGCCATTCGGCCCGGTCGCCGTCATGCTGCGCTTCAAAGACACCGACGAGGCCCTCGAGCGCGCCAACAAGCTGCCCTATGGCCTGGCGAGCTACGCCTTCACGAAAGACAGCCGGACTGCCACCCGGGTCGCCGATGCACTCGACAGCGGCATGGTGACGATCAACCACTTCGGCCTGGCGCTGCCCGAGGTGCCTTTCGGCGGCATCAAGGATTCCGGCTACGGCCACGAGGGCGGCACGGAAGGCCTCGCAGTCTACCTTCAGGCAAAGTTCGTCAGCCAGATGGGTTGATCGCGCGCGCCCCACCTGCCGAGGCTCCTCGTTCGCGAGCCGCCCGCTGCGGCGACAAGCCGAGGCCCTCCCCCGCGCCCACCCGGCGCTGAGACGACCTTTCGCCTCGCCGACGCGCACGGAAAAAAGCCCGCCGCCGGATCGTCTCCGGCAGGCGGGTTCTGCATGTTCGCGGCACGACCGGGCGACGGAAATTGCCCGCCGCCCGACGCGCCAATGGCCATCAAGCCGTGACGAGGTTGCCGAAGCGCTCCAGGTTCTTCTTCTGGGCTTCGTTGCGCGGCGGCATCTTGAAGAGGCGTGCCGCGGTGCCGCCCAGGATATTGTGCTTGGCCTTCTCCGACAGCCAGGGACGATCCCAGATCGTGCCGGGCGTGTCGAAGTCCCAATGCGGATAGTCCGACGCATACATGAGCTGCGTCTCCGCATTCATGATGCGGAACGTGGACTGCAACGCCTCTTCGTCGACGATCTCCATCGGCTGCGTCGAGTAGTACATGTCGCGCATGTAGTCCGACGGCATCTTCTTCAGAAGCGGGGCCTCTGAAGGACGCAGTAGGTACTCGTGGTCCAGCTTCTGCATGACGAACGGGATCCAGGCGAGGCCGGCCTCGATCCAGACGACCGGCAGCTTGGGGAAGCGCTCGCCCATGCCGTTGATGACCCAGTTCGAGCAATGCAGGATGTTGTACCAGCTGAAGCCGAGCGCGTGGGCGGTGAGGAATCGGTTGCAGCTCTGGAAGGTCGACTCACCCCAGGCTGGACCGGAATGGAATGACAACACGAGGCCGCGCTCCTCGATGGCGCGATAGACCTTCATGTAGGCATTCTCCTGCACGCCCATCTTCGGGCGGACGGTCGTGATCATGAAGCCGCCCACGCCCTTGCGATGGCCGAACTCGCAGACTTGACGATAGGACTCTTCTGGGTCGGAGAACGGCAGGCACAGCATCGAGAAGAAGCGACCCCCGGCCTCGGGAATGACCTTCTCGGTGAGCCACCGGTTGTAGGCCCAGCACAGCTCGACTTCCATTTCCTTCTGCGGATGCAGACCGATCGACAGCATGCCCGTGGGGAACATGCAGGAGTAATCGACGCTCAGCGCATCCATCCAGCGCTGGCCGAGCTGAATGTCACGATGGGTCTTGTCATCGGTCTTCTCGGAGGAGCGAAGTGGATAACGCGTCACACGACCGCCCATGTCCTGGTAGCCGACGCTGCTCGTTCCGGTGGCGTTTCCGCGACCGCCCTTGGCGCGCGCCGACAGCGCGAGCTGCTTGAGGACCTCGTTCTCCATGAACGGGAGGATCTCGCTCATGTGCTCGTTCTCGTAGTGGTGAGCGTCGACGTCGACGATCAGCACGTCCTCGAGCTTGCGCTGCTTGGCCTGCTCTGCTGCGTGGGCGAGCAGCTTAGAGGTGTTGAGTTCCTCGACGGTTACGCGCCGTCCGCGATCAGCAATCAAGTCCATCTGGTTTCTCCCTTGGGTGTGGGACGCCGTTCCGGGCGATATTCGCTTTCGATATTCTCTTGCGGTAATCTCTTGCGGAAGCGTAGGCGATTTCGATCTACGACTTTCTTTGCCGACAGTGCCGGTGGATCAGCGTCCAGTCCAGCTCTGCCACATACCAAGCTCGAAAACTGCGAGGTTCGCCGCCTTCAAAAGCCCGCTGGCGGTCACCATGACGTCTGTCGGTGTGACCGGATTGGCGTGAGAGAACGCGTCGTAGTTCTCCCCATTCTCGATCTGCATCGAGTAGACCCGGCACAGCGCAGCGAGCATCGCCTGCACGGCTGCCGGATGAAGTACCGGCGTCCGGTCGGAGATCTTGAGCGCCTGCTCGACCTCGGCCGCCAATGCCGTCACCCGTGCGCTGAGCTCCCTTTCCGCAGCAGTGAGCGGAACGCCCGGCTCTAGCGAATGCTGCGGCGCCTCGATGATCCGCAGCGTTTCGACGGCCTGCACAGCCTTCTTCTTCGCATCTGGCTTCTTGCCCGTCGAAGTCTTTGCGCCAGCCTTGACCTTGCCGCCGCCGAGAGCCTTAGACTGAGACATAGAGGTCATCGCCTTTCTTGGTGACCTTGTAGCTGCGCAGCTTCATTTTGCGGTCGGACACGCACTCGCCCGTCTTCATGTCGTATTCCATGCCGTGCCACGGGCACACGAAATTCATCTGCTTGTCGGAAAAGAACAGCCCCTTGGAGGTCTTGTCCTCGTTGAGGTGCTCTTCCACTGCGGCGATGGTGAGACCTTCGCAAGCCGGCCCGCCCTGGTGCAAGCAGTAGTTCGAGTAGGCGTAGATATCGCCCTGGTGATTGAACACACCGATCTCATGCTGGCCGATGCGGACAATACGGCGGTCACCGTCCTTGAACTCGGCGGCCTTGCAAACGAATTGCTCTGCCATACCCTCGATCCTCTTTCATTTTGGCGACTGTTGTGGCGACGCCCCGGCCATTTCGATGAACGCGCGCGGCGCCCCCACGAGATGTCCACCGGTCAGCATCGGGGAGCGTCAAAGTCGGCGGTATTGCCGCCCCTGTGAACCTCGAACATCGGCAACACTGTCGTTCCCGCGTGACAGCCCGGCGCGAACGTCTATGATGATGACAATTGCGAGACAACGGACCCGGCGCACAACGAGAATGGGACAGCTCTCGGCCATCCCACCGCAGCGGTGGATCATCGCCCCGATTTCGTGCCACCTGATCCCCGCCCCTTTGAGCGCAGACTCTCTGATCGCCGGCCCACAACTGAAAGCGGAGCGTGAGCTACCTCAAGGATATCGCAGTTTTCGTGAGGGTGGTGGAGCTCAAGGGCTTTGCCGCCGCGGGAAGGGCATTGGGTCTGACGGCCCCGTCGGTCAGCAAGCAGATCGCCCGGCTGGAGGCCGAGCTCGGCGTCTCATTGCTGCATCGCACAACCCACAACCTCTTCCTGACCGATGCCGGCCGCGAGTTCTACGAGCGCTGCGTGAAAGGCTTGGCCGAGCTCGAGCTTGCCCGCGCCACTGCGCTGAGCTTCAACGAGGAGCTGAAGGGCAATCTTCGCGTTCACTGCACGATGGCGATCGGCCAGGCGCTGATCGGTCCGGCGATCGTCGAGTTCATGATGGCCTATCGGGACATTCACATCGATCTCGAAATGAGCTCGATGCCGATCAATCCGATGGAGCTGCAGGTCGACGTCGCCATCCGCACACGGACGCCCCGCGAGACCGGGCCTGGCCACGTCAGCATCGGCCGCCGCATCCTGGGCAAGGTCCGCCACATCCTCGTCGCCTCGCCCGAGTATCTGGCCCGCGCCGGCCATCCAGCCTCCCTCGCCGAGATAGGCCGCCGGGAATGCCTGCTGTACTGCACCTACTCCACATTCACCGATAGCTGGCAGTTCCACGATGGTCGGGAGGATGTCACCCTGCGGATAGAGCAGCCGCTGCTGCGCTCCAACAACTGGCTGGTCGTCCGTGAGGCAGCACTGCGCGGTCTTGGCTTGGCCCGCCTGCCCGAGTTCGCGGTCCAGGCCGACATCGTGGCCGGCCGCCTCGTCTCCCTGTTCGAGGCGGAGTTGGTCTCCGACCTTCAGATCCAGGCGCTTTTTCCCCGCACCCAGCGAATGCCAGCCAAAACGCGCTCCCTGCTCGACTTCCTGGCTCAGCGTCTTTCCGCCGAAAGCCGACAACGCTCCGACGCCCGCACCCAGGCGGGCACCGTTCCCGCTGCTCCCGCGCCTGCAGTGATGGCCGCCGACGCAGCCCCACCCAAGCTCATTCGCACACGTACTGATCGCAGGCGCGGCTGATTCCGTCGCCTGCCCCCCCGGCCCTCGCCTGCCCCCCCCCTCGCCTGCCACTGTCGGCTCCACTTGCAGCCCGCCCCCCGGCAGGCGACAATGCCCCGCGCGACAAGCGAGACAGGGAGGTTCATGCATGGGTACGCTCGGCACCTACGAGACGGTGAGGCTCGACCACGAGGACGGCATCACGTTCGTCGTCATGAACCGACCAGAAAAGCGCAACGCGATGAGCCCGCAGTTGCATTTCGACATGCACGACGCTCTGGACGACTGCATCATGGACGACGCAACCAAGGTCGTGGTCCTGACCGGCGCCGGCAACGCCTTTTGCGCAGGCCAGGACATCAAGGAGTTCTTCCGCGCCAGCGACAAGGACCCCAAGGCGCGCCTCAGGAACCGCCGCGCCTCCCACGCCTGGCGCTGGGAGAAGCTGTCGAAGTTCCCAAAGCCGACCATCGCGATGATCAACGGCTACTGCTTCGGCGGCGCGTTCACGCAGGTCTCCGCTTGCGACCTCGCCATTGCAGCCGATGAGGCCGTCTTCGGCCTATCGGAGGTCAACTGGGGCATCATCCCCGGCGGCATCGTCTCCTGGAACGTCGCCAACGTTCTGGGCTTTCGCGATGCCATGTGGTTCGCGCTGACCGGCGAGACGTTCACCGGCAAGGAGGCCGCCGCCATCAAGTTCGTCAACCGGTCCGTGCCGCTGGCCGAGTTGCGCGACACCACAGTGAAGCTCGCCCACTCGTTGCAGCAGAAGAACCCCATAGCCTACCGCTACACGCGCGATGCAATCCGCTCCGTTCGCGGCATGAGCGTGGAGCAGGCAGCCGATTACCTCAACGCCAAGAGCGACGCGTTGAAGACTGGCGACCCCGAGCAGGGGCGGGAGAAGGCGATGCGCCAGTTCCTTGACGAGAAGTCCTTCAAGCCCGGCTTCGGCAACTTCAAGCGTTGACCCGATGAAGCCACGCCGGCCCCGCGCAACGACACTGGAGCTGAAACGGGCAATGAGGCTGACAGCGATACTCGTCGTCGGCGCCATCGCTCAAATCTGCCTTGGTGTTGGCACCGCTTCCGCCGCCGGCGCCGACGCCTCCACTGTCGCGAAGGCCCGCGCCGAAGGCCGCCTCGTCTGGCTCACCACCCAAATTCTCGGCGAGCTGGCCCTGCCGCTGGCTGCTGCCTTCAAGTCCGCCTACGGCATCGAGGTCACCGTCCAGCGGGCACACCCGCGCCAGACGGCCGACCGGCTCGTTCAGGCTGCCCGCACCCCCCGGACGGGCATCGACGTCGTGGACGGACGCAGCGCGATCCCCCATCTGAAGCGCGCCGGACTGATCACTCCCCTCGCCCCCGAGACCCTTCGCCTGCTGCCAACCCAACTTGTGGACCGCGACGGCTTTTGGGTCGCGACCAACGTGTACTTTCACGCCGTCGCCGTTAACACGGAGCGGGTTCGCCCTGACCACCGCCCTCGCACACTGGAGGACCTGCTTCGTCCGGACTGGCGCGGCCGGATAGCCTGGAGCGGTCAATCCACGCTGTCCGGCGGCGCGGGCTTCATCGGCACCGTGCTGGCCGACCGTGGTGACGAAGCCGGGCGAGCGTTCCTGGCCAGGCTAGCCGACCAGCAGATCGCCACTTTCGACGTGCCATCCCGACAGATCGTCGAGATGCTGATCGCCGGTACGTTCGATGTGGCGCTGCAGGTCTACGCCCACCAGGCCTCGATCAGCGCCGGCCGCGGCGCGCCGATCACCTGGCTGCCGATCGAGCCCCTGACCAGCAGCGTCACCGCCGTCGGCATTACGCGGCAAGCCCCGCACCCGACCGCCGCGCGCCTGTTTCTCGAGTTCATGCTGTCGCGACCGGGCCAGGAGATCTTCCGCGAGGCAGACCACATTCCCGCCTCACCCGACGTCGAGCCGAAGGATACGAGCTTGCGCCCACGGAATGGCAAGCCCCGCGCGGTCTTCTTTTCACCCGAGGAGATCGAGGAGCAGATGCCGGCATGGCAGAAGTTGCAGGACGCATTGCTCAAGAAATGAGAACGGTCCGGCCCGAAACCTTCCAATGCTCTTGTCAGCCCGCCTTCAAATCGCGCACGGGCCGCAGGATGCGTGCGGGCCGTCGCGACGAATGACGGCCACCTTCCGCCGTGAAGCTGATGCCCGGCGGCAGGCATCCAGCAGCCAGCAACTCCGCCGACGAGATTTCCCTGGCCTCCACCGGAGCTTCCACCGGAGCTTCGCCCACCGACGCTGTGATCACCCTGCTGCGCAAGTCGCGCACGCTTACGGCGGCCACCACCAGCCCCCGCGCATCGAGCCTTTCGGGGCGATCGATCGCCTCTGGCTCCACCGTCGCCTTCTGGAAATGCCGGTTCAGCGCGATGCCCTCCGCGGGCCGCGAGAAGCGCACGCCGAGCCTGTTGCCTTGGGCATGACGCGGCTCGCACAGCAGATTGAAGCTCGTCTCCTCTACGATCAGGCGGAACGAAGCCGCCTTCGGCGCCGGCACCTCGAAAGTCAGCAGCGCGCCACCGTCCGAGAGGTTTTCGATAGTGCACGGCATCTGCACATTCCCCGAAAACACGCCCCGCGCCGCGATATGACTTGATCGCCGTCCGAACCGGCGATGCTCGCTCTCTCCCATCGACGCACCCATGACTCGAAAGATCAGTCGTCGAACAATAGAGCCTCCAGCGACGCTCGATCCTGATACGATAGGCGAACAGCGTTATAGTTTGCTGAACAGGAGCCAAACTCCCGCGACCGAGGCACTTCCCGGAATGAGCCGCCGACTGGAAACTCGGTGTTGACTTCCCCGACATCTCCGCCATTCCGGAAATCTCAATGCAGCCCCCGTCATGGCCCGCCCCGGACTCCGATCCTGATCGGGCCGTGACGTCGGCGATTGGAGCATCGAGGGCCGTGCGCAGTTACTGAAGATATCAAGACCTCGGTTGCCTGCCCCCGCTTCAAGCGCCCAGTTGCCAACGCCCGGTGCCAACGCCCGGTGCCATCCCCCGGTTGCCTGCCCCCCTCCGACGTGCATAGCCTTGCCGGCCACCGACCGAGGGAGACCATCGACCATGCCCATGATCCAATCCACCGACGCCGACATCTACTATGAGGTCAGCGGCAGCGGCACGCCGGTACTTCTGATCGCCGGCCTGGGCGGCGTCGGCGCGACGTGGGGCCCGCAGGTCGAATTGTTCGCCCGGCGCCACACCGTCATCCTTCCAGACCACCGCGGCACCGGCCGCTCGACACATACCCCGAAGGGCCAGACCATCGCTCAGCACGCCGCCGACTTCGCCGCCATCGTCGACGAGCTAGGCGTTGGCCCGGTCCATGTAGTCGGCTCGTCGACCGGCGGCGCGATCGGCCAGGCGATGGCGCTCGATCACGCAGGTTGCGTCAAGACCGTGACCATCGCCTCGTCGTGGGCACGCGTCGATCCGTTCTTTCGCCGCCAATTTTCCGCACGCGCCGAGATGATTACCAAGGCCGGCATCCAGGCCGCCACCGAGATGGGCGCGCTGTTCTTGTTCGACCCGCGCTTCCAGATGGCCAATCAGCCCGTGGTGCAGGGCTGGGTGGACGCTGCCGTCAAAGGTGCCTCGCAGGCCGACATCGCGTTGCAGCGCATGGACATGATCCTCGCCCACGACAGGCTCGACGATCTGCCCCGCATCGCATGTCCGACTATGGTGATCGTCGGCGAGGCCGACTTCTGCACGCCGCCGCATCTGTCCGAGCAGATGGCCGCCGCCATCCCCGGCGCCGAACTCGCCAAGCTGCCCGGCGGCCACTTCTTCTTCATGGAGCACCCCTCGACCTTCAACGATCGCGTCGAAGCGTTCTTCACCCGCCACGGCGGCTGAGACATCCCGAGGATTGCCACAAGCTGTGTGCTATACTCGCGCGTTCCGCAACGTGCGGCGAAAGGAACACGGGTCCAGGCGCTGCATTGCGGCCGCGCTGGAGTGCGATCGTCCGAGATGGAACCACCGCGGGCGTGTAGAGTACGACAAGTCAAAGGCCAGGTGCTTTCCGGCGACCCCACTTCCGCCGGAACGACTCTGGCCCGGAGGGAAGGTGCATGCAGTTCGTGTGCGATGGGCCCAACGGGACCTGGTTCCGCATCGAGACCGAGGGCGAGGCGATGCAGGAATCGCAGCTCATGGGCCATTCGGTCGAGAAGTACTTCCACGAGGCCGCGGCCGCCGCCGCCGACAGCTTCGTGCCGCCGCCGACGAGCCGCCCCTTCGAGCAGAAGATCGGCCTCAAGGAGCACGTCCAGAAGAAGATGCCGGTCTTCCTGACACTGCGCGATCGGGACGGCACCGGTCTCGTCACCGCGATGCTCCCCCCCGCAGGAAGGGACGAGCGGTCGTTCCGGCCGATCGTCGTCGGGCCGAACAACGCCGACCCCTACACGAAGCACGCCGAGGACATCAAGGCGCTCGCGCGCCACTACGGCCTCACGCTCGATCCCGCCCGCTGCTTCCCTTATCGGCGTTGACCGCACACGAGCCTCGCAAGCCTTCGGCGTGGACGGCACTCGCGTTGTAGCAACGCGTCGCCCCAAATCCGTCGTCCCAACGAGCAAAACCGCCACCCTGGAAGGATGGCGGCCTCGCCGATCTCGTAGGATGTCGATCTCGTAGGATGACGTCGGAAGAGGAACCGGACCAGCGCATGCCTGGACCGGATCTCTAGCCGATCGTCATCAGAACGACGGACGCGGCGGACGGGGCGGACGGCCCTCGCCGGGCTTGCCGCCGACGCCGGGCTTGACCACCGGCTTGCCGGGGAGGAGCCCCTCGCGCTGCAGCTTCTTGCGGGCGAGCTTTCGGGCCCGGCGGATCGCCTCGGCCTTCTCGCGCGCCTTCTTCTCGGAAGGCTTCTCGAAATAGTTGCGGAGCTTCATCTCACGGAAGATGCCCTCACGCTGCATCTTCTTCTTCAAGGCGCGGAGCGCCTGATCAACGTTGTTATCGCGAACGAGTACCTGCACTAGGGATCCATCCTCCAGTGTGTTGATGTTCGAGGCCCCTCGGGACCCCAATCGAATGCGGCCGGACCTACGCTGCCCCGCCGTCTCAGGTGCTAGCCCGTCTAAGGGGCAGGCTCGTCCGAGAGGCTAGATGGTGCACGGATAGAAGCCCGGATCATGGGATGGCGGGGTTAATACGCCAAGCCCGTCCAGTTGTCCACCCCGGCAGAGACGGCACGCGCTTCGCGAGCGCGCAGAGGAGCCGAAACCGGAGCGGATGGCACCGCGATGCAAGCATTGTCCCAACCTTCGATCTCCGCCTTGCATCGGCACACAGCAGCAGTGCGCGCGCCCGAGGCAAGACCGCCATGCAAGCCGCGCGGCTCGCTGTCACTGGACATCCGCGCGCCTTCCCGCTTTGCTGAGCCTCAACCGGCGCCGCGACGCCGACATCAACGATAGCTCGAGAGGGAATGGAGATGCCGGCTTCCAAGGACGAACACACGGATAAGGTATCTGGTAAGGTATCTGGTCACGGTGCGGGCACAGAGCTGTTCGGCTCCCCCCGCACAGTCCTGTCCGCGCGCTCGCTTGCCATCGTCGGCGCATCCGAGCGGGGCCGCTGGCCCGCGCAGATCTACCAGAACCTCAAGAACCACAACTACGAAGGCAAAATCTACCTCGTCAACGGCCGCCAGAAAGAGGTCTTCGGCCAGCCCTGCTATCCCACGCTGCGCGACCTGCCCGAGGCCGTCGAGCACGCCATAGTCATCGTGCCCGCTGCCGCAGTTCCAGCCGTGCTGGAGGACGCCGAGGCCCGCGGCGTCCAGTCGGCTACGATCTACGCCGCCGGCATCGGCGATGGCGACGATCCAGCTTCCAAGGAGCGTGGCGCGTGGCTGAAGGGTTTCATCGCACGCTCCCCCGTGCGCATCTCCGGACCCAACTGCATGGGCTACTTCAGCTACCGAGAAAAGATTTTCGCCTATCCCAACGGCGACCTTTGCAAGCTGCCCGCCGGCCCCGTCGGCCTCGTCTTCCAGTCGGGCGGCAATTTGCAGTTCTACATGCAGGTCGCAGCCGAGCGCGGCCTGCGCTTCTCCTACGGCATCTCGACCGGCAACGAACCCGACCTCGGCCTCGAAGATTTCCTCGACTATCTGGTGGACGATCCCGAGACGCGCCAGATCGTGCTGTTCATCGAGGGTATCCGCCGCCCCACGGCGTTCATGGCCGCCGCCGCCAAGGCGCTGAGGCTCGGCAAGCCGATCATCGCGATCAAGACGGGCAAGTCGCTCGCCTCGCAGCAGGCCGCCCAGTCCCACACCGGTGCGATCGCCGGCGACTACGCAGCCTTCCAGGCGATGTGCGATCGCTACGGGATCGTCGTCTGCCAGAACATGGACGACATGATCGACACGACGCTGGCCTTCCAGACGACGCGCCGGCCGAAGGGCCCGAAGATCGGCTTCGTCACGACCTCGGGTGGCACCGTCGACCTGCTCTTCGACTACATGGAAACGGAAAGCGCCACGCTGGCCAAATTCTCCGACCAGACGATGGCCGCATTGAAACCTGTTATCCAGGACGGCATCACGCCGAAGAACCCGCTCGACGTCGGCATCCCTTCCACCAACGACGCCGCCGCCAACTGGTGCCGCATCGTCCACGACGACCCCGACGTCGACATCGTCGGCTTTTCGACGACCCAGCCGCGCAAGGGCATCGGCTACGGCGACATGGCCCCGTTCCAGAAGCTGCTCGCCGAGACGACGAAGCCCATCCTCGCCTTCGGCCGCATGATCCACCAGAGCCCGCCCGAGGCGATCGAGCAGCAGCGCTCCGTGGAAATGCCCTTCCTGCTCGGGCTCGAGCCGACCATCCGCGCCATGAAAGCGCTGTGGTTCCACGCCGAGCGCCAGGGCAAAGCACCCCAATCCCCGCCCGCCGAGAAACCGAGCAAGCTGACCCAGGCGTCCCTCGAGGCGACGTTGGCCGAGTACGGCATCGCCTTGCCGAAATCCACGCTCGCCAAGGACGCCAAATCAGCAGCCACCGCCGCAACTGCAATCGGCTTCCCCGTCGCCCTCAAGATCCAGTCCGCCGACATCCTGCACAAGACCGAGGCCGGGGGCGTCGTCCTCGGTCTCGCCAGCGCACAGGCCGTCGAGACCGCCGCACTGGAACTGTTGAAATCCGCCAAGGCCGCCTATCCCGACGCCCGCATCGACGGCTACCTCGTGCAGGAGATGGTCTCCGGCGCCGAAGCCATCGTCGGCGCACGAGACGATGCGCTTTACGGGCCGATGCTCCTCGTCGGCTCGGGCGGCATCCTCGTCGAGTTGCTGAAAGACGCCGAGCTGTCGATGCTGCCGGTCTCGGCCAAGGAGATCACCAGCATGGTGGACAAGCTGAAGCTGTCGAAGCTTCTCGCCGGTTATCGCGGCAAGCCGCCCGCCGACCGTGCAGCGATGGAGAAAGCGATCGCAGGCCTCGCGCAATTCTTCCTCGATCACCGCGCGAAGCTGGCCGACATCGAGATCAACCCGCTTATGGTCCGCGCCGACGGCAAGGGCGCCGTGGCCGTCGATGTCCGCGTGATCTGGAAGGATTGACAAGACTGTGTCGGCCTTGCATGGGCCGACACCGTCCAGATATTTTCATCCCGGTGCCAAGCCACTGCCCGTCTGGCACCAATTTGCATGGAGCTGAGCAAATGATTCAAGTCCGCCGCCTGGGCCACGCGACGTTCTCGACCGAGAACATGGACCGCGAGGTCGAGTATTGGCAGCACGTCATGGGCTTCGTCGTCACCGATCGCACCAAGGACCGCACGATCCTGTCCACGAAGTACGGCCATGAGGCCATTGCCCTCGTCAAAGGCCAACCGGGCTGGCTGCAGCGATTGGCCTTCCAGGTTGCCCCCGGCAGCGATCTCGGCGAGCTTCAGAGCAAGCTCCAGGGCCATGGCGTGAAGTCCGACCTCGCCTCCGACATCACGCCCGGCGTGCGCCGCGCGTTGACCTTCACCGATCCCAAGGGCACGCTGATCGAGGTCTACGCCGACTACGAGTTGCAGGCCGACGACGGCCGCGATCCCCCGATCGCACCTTTGAAGTTCGGCCACATCGCGGCACGCGTGAACGATCCCCAGAAGAGCACAGCGTTCTACTGCGACGTGCTGGGCTTTCGCGTCTCCGACTGGATCGGCGACCACTTCTCCTTCCTGCGCTGCGGCCCCGACCACCACACGGTCAACTTCGCCCGCTACAAAGAGGAGCGGCTGCATCACATCGCTTTCGATATGAAGGACAGCGCCGCCATCAACCGCGCGTGCGACTACCTCGCCAAGAACAAGATCCAGCTGGTGTGGGGGCCGATCCGCCACGTCGTCGGCCACAACCTCGCCGCCTACCACCGCAACCACGACGACATCCGCGTTGAGATGTTCTGCGAACTCGACGTCATGTACGACGAGACACTCGGCTATTTCGAGCCGCGCCCCTGGCACGAGGACCGCCCGCAGCGCCCGAAAGTCTGGCCAGCCGACACTTGGCGCGCGCAATGGGGCTTCGGCTCGTTCGGAACATTTCCGGGTTATCCGTGACATAACGAGCGGGCGCGGTTTTCGCGATGGCGCGCCCGCTTTTCAACTCCGACCGAATTCCGACAGAATATCGCGCGAAGGCATAAATCGATCAAATTTTATTACAAACGACAAATATTTCATTTTACCCATTGACGCGCGGTAAATTCGCTACAAAATACGATTCAAGACGGTCGTCACTCTGGAATGTACGCGTATGCGTTGCACGACCCGGGTCGACGCTTTAACCGGCATCCCGAGAGTACCGCGGGGTTGTGAGGCACGACCGTCCAACGCTTTCCTGCAACCAATTTGGAGGGAGCATGACGCCACCTGGTAGTTGTCGCGGGCCCGCCCGCTCTATGGCGCGGCAGGGCCCACGGTTCCGGTATCGGATGAGGCAAGACCTCATCACGCGAGCGAGCCGTCGCAAAACGAAAATCGAAAAATGCACCGAGCGTGAAAGCGCAGCGGAAATCAGTCCGGCGAAATCACGCTGGACGAGAATGGACATGCAATGAAAGAGCCCCGTTGCGCCAATGCGGCCCGGGGCTCGAATTGCGCGCGAAACCTTCCTGGCCGAAGCCTTCCGAATCTACAATTCCCACATTCGACGCCGATCGAGCATTCCCCCTCGTTCCGCTCCTGTCGAATGCTACTGCACGCCACGGTCGCGCTCAAGCGCCGGCAGCCCCTACCCACTACCCGGGAAACCAGCGCGCTGTGCCCCGCCGTGCATAGGCGACAAGATTGTCGTGCTGCTCGAACGCGCGCCTGACGGGCCCTTCGAATAGCGGACATATCGCACTCGAGATCATCGCATAGGCGGTCGCATCCGCACCGCATGGCGCCTCACCCATCAGCCACGACTTGTCCCCGAGGCACTGCGCAACCGCCAGCGCCGCACGCTCGGCCAGCAGCTGGCGCTCCGCCGGGGAATGCCGACCGATGCCGTGGCCGTCGAGCGAGCGTCGCACCTGCCGGCTGACAAGTCCGAGCACCAACGGCCGGACGATCGCCGGCACCTCCTCGAAGAATATCCGCGGCCCCTTCTCGAAGTTCGCCCGGTCGAGCCATCGCTCGACGACCACGAGCCAGTACACGTGGTCTTCGAACATCTTCTCGATACCCCAGGCAGCACCCTTCTGCGCCTCGCTGAGCCCCGCGTCGAAATCCACCCCGCGCGTATCCTCCAGATGCAGCCGGATGAAGGTGCTGTCCGGCACTAGCCGCCCGCCATCGTCGATCCACGGGATCTTGCGCTTCGGCCCCTTGCGCGGATCGGCGTGTACCAACTCGTAGGGCTCGCCTGCCATCTGAAGCAGCACCAGCGTTTTCACCACGAACGCGCTCGGATCCGGCAGCCCGAACGCCGGACCGTGGCCGTAAACCTTGATCAACCCTGCCTCCGCTGGCTGCACCAACCCACTTGACCCACCCCGCTGAGCAGCCTTTATGCAGGCCACCCGGCAACACCGTCCAGCAAGGACTAACAGCATAATGCGACTTTTGTTCCTCGGCGACGTCGTCGGCCGCTCCGGTCGCAAGGCCGTGCTGGAGGCTCTGCCCAGGCTGCGCAGTCGCTGGGCGCTCGATTTCGTCGTGGTGAATGCAGAGAACGCCGCGGGAGGGTTCGGCGTTACCGAAACCATCGTCGAGGAGTTGCTCGACGCCGGCGCCGACGCCGTCACCCTCGGCAATCACGCCTTCGACCAGCGCGACGCCCTCGTCTTCATCGAGCGCCAGCCCCGCCTGATCCGCCCCCTGAACATGCCTAAGGGCACGCCCGGCCGCGGCTCCGCCCTCATTGAGGGCCGCAACGGCGCCCAGGTCCTCGTCGTCAACGCACTCGGCCGCGTATTCATGTCTGAGATGGATTGCCCCTTCCGCGCCCTAGATCACGAGGTGACGGCTTGCCAACTCGGCCGCGACGCCGATGCGATCTTCGTCGACTTCCACGCCGAGGCGACGAGCGAGAAGCAGGCGATGGCCTTCTTCCTGGACGGTCGCGTCACGGCGGTTGTCGGAACCCACACCCACGCCCCGACGGCCGACGAGCGCGTGCTGCCGGGTGGCACCGGCTTCATGTCGGACGTCGGTATGTGCGGGGACTACCACTCGGTACTCGGCATGGACGCGGCCGAGCCGGTCAGCCGCTTCCTGACGCGCATCCATCGCGAGCGCTTCGAGCCTGCGCTGGGACCAGCCACGGTATGCGGCCTGGCCATCGAGACCGACGACAAGACCGGCCGGGCCCGCGCGGTCTCGAGCCTACGGCTCGGTGGTGTGCTGACACCGACCGAGCCGCAGTTCTGGATCGAGGGGGAGACCTCTAAGTCCTGACTTTCAAGCTGCTGCCGAGGGCACCCTGCGGCTGAGGCAGGCGTCCTCTGCGGTTGCGCCCGCAACGGCGGATTGACCCGGCGGGCGCTTCGTGCTGCGACGGGGGCAGACCGTGCAGCGGTCCATTCGCGGACACCTGGAAGGGACCATTCGGAGGCTGATTCGTCAACGGCGCAAGTCCCTTATCTGCGCGAATGTCGACGTAGTGTGTAGTCGACGATTGCCCCTGCAATTCCTGGTGCTTTCGTCCGCCCCCTCTTGCTTTCAATAGTGAGGCAGAGCATTGTCGCGCCCGAAAACCGACCTTCCTGGTCCGGGCAGAAGTACCGCGGCCTGAAGTACGTCGGCAGGAAGTACGTCGGCCTGAAGGCAACTCCAGCGCAATGCCACGTTCCCGGTGAAACTCGAGAGCGGGCACGAAATGATACCCCATACAGCCGGACGCAAGCCCGAGAGCCGGAAACGCGTACTCACAGTCAACCGCGTTCTCACAGGCGACAATATCCAGGTCGAGATGACGCCGTATGACCTCACCAAAGGCCGGATTGCTTACCGCTTTAAGTAGCGTCACCGCGCCCCAGCGCCAGTCGCTGCGTCGCACGCTTGCCCGCGAGCGCAAGCCGGACACGCGGCCCAAGCTCGTGCTGGCGTCCGCCTCTCCCCGCCGCCTGACCCTGCTGGCCCAGGCAGGTATTGATCCCGATGCCCTGCGCCCGGCCTCGATCGACGAGACGCCACGCAAGGGGGAGATGCCCCGCACCCTGGTCAACCGGCTCGCCCGCGCCAAGGCCGAGGCCGCCCGCGATCAGCTCGCCAACGACCGCGACGTCGCCGACGCCTATGTCCTCGCCGCCGACACCGTCGTGGCTGTCGGACGCCGCATCCTCACCAAGCCCAAGCTCGTCGAGGAGGCCGTCGCCTGCCTTCAGCTTCTGTCCGGCCGCTCCCATCGCGTGCTGACCGGCGTCTGCCTCATTACCCCCGACGACAAGGTGAAGGCCAAGATCGTCGAGACGCGCGTGCGCTTCAAGCGGCTTTCCCCCGACGAGATCGAGGCCTACATCGCCTCGCGCGAGTGGCGCGACAAGGCCGGCGGCTATGCGATTCAGGGGCTCGCGGGCTGCTTTGCTCAGAAGATCGTAGGCTCATACACATCGATCGTCGGCCTGCCGCTGACCGAGGTTGTGGGCATGCTGGCGGCCGAAGGCTTCCCGCTGCACTACAACTGGATCAAGGCGGCCGATCTCGAGCCTTCGTGAGGAGAACATCTGTGGGTTCCACCACACGCGAAGACGCCCGGCGTCTGGCCGAAGCGACCGGCGCGAAAACCACCGAGAACACCGAGACATCGTCCGGACAAGCGCCCCGGACAGGCCGCTGCCCGATCTGCAGCAGACCAACCGAGGCGAAGTTCCGGCCGTTCTGCTCCCGCAGGTGCTCGGACGTCGATCTGTCGCGATGGCTGCGCGGCGCTTATGCCGTAGCTGGCCGCGCCGACGTCGACGAGGACGGCGACGACACGATCGCGGCCAACTCTGCCGGCCAGTCCATCCGCGATCCCGAAGACGACAACGAGGACGGCGGACACCGTTGACCCGGCTCTGAGCCGATTACCATGCCGGCCGCCGACCCGCCGTGCGCCATCGTCTCGTTGTAACCGGGCCGCACTTGGCTTGACCCGACCCGCGGCCGCTGCCCATAACCTTGTGCCAATCCCTCCCACCGCCAATCCCCTCCACCGCGCATTCCCGAGGCCGTCCATGTCCGCCAAGCTCCAGCTCACCATTGCCTGTGGCGACTACGAGATCATCCGGCCCCTGAAGGACGGGACAGTTAAGCCCGACGGCATCGAGCTGACCTTCCTGACGCAAATGGACTCCAACACGCGCCATCACCGCTTCATGCACGGTCGCGAGTACGACATCGTCGAGCTGTCGGGCTGCACCTACTTCATCGCGCGCGGTATGGGCCAGGAGTTCATGTCGCTGCCCGTTTTCCTGCACCGCCGTTTTCGCCACAGCGCGTTCTACGTCAACACGGGCAAAGGCATCCGCACGCCCAAGGATCTCGAGGGCCGTCGCGTCGGCGCGAAATCGTGGACGGCGACGGCGATCCTGTGGATGCGCGGCATCCTCGAAAGCGAGTACGGCGTCGACCTGCGCAAGATCACCTGGCTCACCGACCTCGACGAGCACATCGAGGGCTTCGAGCCGTCGAAGGATTTCAACGTTTCCCGCATCCGTGACGACCAGTCCATCGAGGATATGCTGGTCGCCGGCGAGGTCGATGCGCTCCTCCATCCCGACATCATCGAGCCGATGGAGAAGAAGGACCCGCGCGTGGCGCGCCTGTTCCCCGACTTCAAGACCGAGCAGGTCAAGTATTTCCAGAAGACCGGCATATTCCCGATCATGCACGTCACCGCCATCAAGCCGGAGGTGCTGGAGCGCCATCCCTGGGTCGCCCACAGCCTGATGGTGGCCTTCGACAAGGCCAAGGCGCTGACGATGCGCCGCATGGAGAACCCGCGCATCATCCCGCTCGCCTTGTGGCGCGAGGAATGGGAGACCCAGCGCGAGATCTTCGGGCCGGACCCTTGGGAGTATGGCTTGACGCCGTCCAACGTGCACAATCTCGAGACGATGATCGGCTACGCGCATTCCCAGGGGCTGATGCCGACCCGCATGAAGGTCGAGGAGCTGTTCCTCAATCCGACGTCGGGCTCCAAGCGCGACGGCATATTCCGCTATTGAGCCCAGCTTTCATCGCGCACGGCGTTCGCCGCCGCCCCGCAATCAGCGCACGAAGGATGCAAGCCCGCGGCATCGGTCATTCCGCCGGTACCCGTATCGGCACCGTCCGCACGCGCTGCTCGACCGCATCCAGGATCGCAGCGACGACACCGGCTTTCGTCAGCTTCTCGAAACGCGCCAGGCTCGGCCGGGACGATACCCGCATCACCACCGGTTCTTCGTCTTGATTGCCGATGTCGACCGCGGCAAGCCCCAGTCCCAACGCGCCAGCCGCGTGCTCGGCCAGCCGGCGCGCCGCGCGATGCCGCGCCAGGCTTGCCGAACGCCACGCCTCGCCCGACCACGCCGTGAGCGCCACCGCCTCCTCGCCGATCACCAGCACGCTCAGATGCGGCGCGCGACGCGACGCGCTCTCTTTCGCACCCGCCGCCAGCGGCAAGGCATGAGCGAGATGATCGCCAGCCAGCGCCTGAATGGTCGCCAGCCGGTTCGCCAGCCGGTCGACGGCATCGCCCGGGTTCAGCGCGACGCTTCCCATGCACTCGAGCTGCCGCACGATGGCTGCCCCTCGCTTGCCTTCCCCAAGGCCGATGCGGGGCACCACGGCGTCATAATGCGGCAGTGGCGTGCCCCGGCGCATCAGACCGGGTCGGTCGTCGCCAAATGACAACTCCAGACCATCTAGCGCGACGAACTCGAAGATATGGCCACGCCGCGCCGCGGCCGTCACGAGGCGGCGGTTGAATGGCGCCGCAACATCCTCCGCGATGAGCGCCACGCGCAGCGGACGATACCCCAGCACCCGCCGCGGCAGATCGCGATAGAGCTTGTAGCCGAGCCGCGGCTGCCGGAACGACGCGGCCACATCGACCATCATGTCGTCGCGGATCGCCTGCCGTCCGAGCAGCATCCGGTAGGTCATGCTCTCACGGTTCGTCAGACCGATCTCGATCTCCCACGTGTGCTCGCCCATCTGCACGGGCGTCCGAATGAAATAGCGCGTCTCTTTCTCGCCGTTCGAGCTCGTCACCTCGCGCCGTCCTGCGACCGGCGCCGAGCAGAACACCGCGACATCGACACGGCCGGGGATCGGATGCACGCCGAACCGCACCATCGGCGCTTCCGCCGGCCCGAACGGCTCGATCAGGAAGGCGTGCAGCGCACTCGTGCGCGCCCCTGTGTCGATCTTGGCCTTGATCGCGGGCAGCCCCAGCTCCGGCAGGGCCAGCCATTCCTGCCAGCCGATGATGAAGTTCGAGGGGGCCGTCGTCATTCCGAGCGCATCGTCCGGATCAGTTGGTGGATAATGCCCCGATGCCTACCCCGTGACAGCGCCGAGGGGAAGCGGTAGAGCGCTGGTGAGCCACCGAGGGTGAAGCCATGTCAGCAAAAACACGCATCCTGATCGCCGGCGCCGGCATTGGCGGACTAGCCGCCGCGCTTGCCCTGGCCCGCCGCGGCTTCGAGGTCGAGATCTTCGAGCAGGCCCCCGAGTTGATGGAGCTCGGCGCCGGCGTACAGATCTCCGCCAACGGCAGCCGCGTGCTGATCGACCTCGGCCTGAAAGAGCCTATGGAGCGCGTCGTCTGCGAGGCCGCCCTCAAGGAGGTCCGCATATGGAACACCGGCCGGACCTGGAAGCTGTTCGATCTCGGCCGCGATTCGATCGAGCGGTTCGGCGCGCCCTACTGGTTCGTGCATCGTGGCGACATGCATCGCGCATTGCTCGACGCGGTTCGCGCACACTCCAAAGTGCGCATCCATACCGGCCGCAGATGCACCGGCTTCGAGCAGGATGGCACCACCGTCCGCCTCACACTTGCCGGCGGCGATACCGTGTCCGGCGACGTCCTGATCGGCGCCGACGGCGTCCACTCGATGGTTCGTGAGACGCTGTGGGAAGCCGGCAAGCCGGAGTTTCTCGGCATCATTTGTTGGCGCGGCTTGATCCGCAACGAGGACCTGCCCGAGGAGATGCGCCGACCCGTCGGCACCAACTGGGTCGGCCCTGGCGGCCACGTGATCACGTATCCCCTGCGCCGCGGCGAGATCATGAACTGGGTCGGCTTCGGCGAGCGCGAAGACTGGAAGGTCGAGAGCTGGACGGAGAAGGGCACACGCGATGAGTGCGCCAGAGACTTCCCCAATTGGCATCCCCTCGTGCACGAGCTGATCGCCAAGCTCGACCAACCCTACAAGTGGGCGCTCGTCGGCCGCGCCCCGCTCGCCGCCTGGACCAAGGGACGCGTGAGCATGGTCGGCGACGCGTGCCACCCCACACTGCCGTTCCTGGCGCAGGGCGCCAACATGGCGTTGGAGGACGGCCTTCTGCTAGCCCGCTGCCTCGATGCCTACGCCGATGTCGAACAAGCCTTGAGCCGCTACGAAGCACTGCGGCTGGAACGCACGACCAAAATCGTCAACGGCTCCGCCGAATCCGGCCGCCGCTTCCACAACCCCACGCTCGCCGATCCCGCCGCCGCCATCGCCTACGTCGACCGCGAATGGCAGCCCGACAAGGTCCGCCTGCGCTACGACTGGTTGTTCGAATACGACGCCACCAAGGTCGCCTGCTGAGGCCGCGCGCTCTCGTTCGACCGACGTCACGGCCCGCGAAGGCGGATGGAGGCGCTTACGCGAATAAGCCGCCCGCCTACAAAGCTGCCACGTCGATCACGATCTTGCCTGTTATGCTGGCGTCGTCCTGCGCGACGTGCGCGTCGGCCGCCTTCGCCAGTGGGAAGCGCGCGCCGATCCTGGGCTTGTACGCGCCGGCGACCAGCGCTGCCGTCGTATCGCGCACCGCCGCCCAATGCGCCTCCCGCGACATGCCGTAGACGTAGATCGTATGCAGCGTGATGCCCTTCGACATGTAGCGGGAGAACGGGAATTGCATGAACTCCTCCGGCCCGCCGACGGAATAGCTCGCCACCACGCCGTTGACCTTGAGGACGGCGAAATCGGTCTCGACGTTGGCGGCGAACCACACATCGATCACACGGTCGACGCCGGTCCCGCCGGTCGCCTGCTTCACGCGCTCGACGACGTTTTCTAAGTTGCGATCGATGACCAAATCGGCGCCGGATGCCTTGGCCACCTCCGCGGCGAGCGGGCTCGAAACGACGCCGATCACACGCGCCCCGCCCCACCGAGCGAGCATAACCGCGGCCTGTCCGACGGCGCCGCCCGCGCCCCAGACGAGGATCGTCTTGCCCTGGATGCCGCCGTCCTTGAACAGTGCGTTATGCGCGGTCAGCGCCGGCACGCCAAGCGCCGCGCCCGTCTCGAAGCCGATGCCGGCGGGCAATGCCACGGCCTGCTCGGCTGGAACCGTCACGTACTCCGCGCTGGTCCCGAACGCGCTGCCGCGCTGCTGCGCCTCGTAGACCCACACCCGCTCCCCGATCCGCTTGGCATCGACGCCCGGCCCCACCTGATCGATGATCCCAGCGCCGTCCTGGCCAGGAACGACGCGCGGAAAATCCATGGAAACGCGCCCGCGCCATCCCCCGCGCCCCTTGGTGTCGGACGGATTGAGCCCGGATACGGCGATCTTCACGCGCACTTCGCCAGGGCCCGCTTGCGGATCGGACATCTCGCCCAGTTGCAGCACCTCGTGCGCAGGCCCCTTGCGCTCGTACCAGACGGCTTTCATGCGATGTCCTCGTCTTCGATAGGTGATAATTCATCAGAACTATGCGGCAGCTCCCGCCCTCGCGCGAGCCATTTCGTTGAAGCCTCAACGTGACTGTGGTGCCGTCGAGGCGACGCGCCGTGTAAGCTCGGTCACGATGTCCCGCAACCTCACGGGCTTGGCCTCCACGAACGGCAACGGACGGCACACGTCGATTGCGGCGACCCCGATCCGTGCCGTCAGCGCGCCGTTGAACAGGCCCTCGCCCAGCCGCCGCGACAGCCGCCGCACGAGATCCTGCCCGACGAACTGTCCGACGAGATCGTCGGTCAGCGCCAGGCCGCCGGTCGCAAGGATGTGAACGAGCACCATCCGCGCCAGCCTGAGACCACCGAGGAAGCCGGGCCGGCCACCGTACAGCGTGGCGAGGCGGCGCAAGAGGCGCAAGTTCTCGACCAGCACAAATCCCATAGCTATGAACGGCATAGGCGACAGCGCGGTGACAAGGCTCACGCGCTTGGCCGAGGCGAGGATGTCGCGTCGCGCCGCCGCATCGAGCGGCGCCATCAACTCGCGGTCGGCAAGCGCCAGCAGATCCCCCGGATCGCGCACGTCGGTCTCGTGCTCGGCGAACCGCGCGGCGGCCCACGCGATATCAGGCCGACGTCCAAGCGTTGCCCTCAGGCGCCGCACGACGCTGCGTTCGGCTTCCCCGTTTCGCTCGCCAAGAGCCCGCTCCGCATCCCGCCGCAGATGCGCAAGGCGCCCGAGCCGCATCAGCCCGACGATCTCGCGCCCCGCGATCACCAGCGCAGCGCACGCCGCGATCCCGATGAGCACCCAACCGGCCACTCCGACCCAGTCGCTGCGTGCCAGCACCGTCGAGATGAAATCAGTGAACGCGATCCCGATCGCCAGGCCAGCAAGCGCGGTCAACGCCCCCACCAGCACCGCGCCCCATCCCGGACGGAAGCGCAACCCGGCCTTGTTTGCGGGAACATCCGCTCCTGCCTCGCTGCCGGCCTCTCCCTGTCCGTGGTCGCCCGCCACCTTTTCGCCTGCCACCTTGTCCCCCGACTTACCGCTCGCGCGAGCCGCTGGCGCCATCACCGGCTCGGCGGGTGCGACCTCGACAGTCACGGCAGGATCGGTGACGTCGAACACTTGCGGCAGGCGTTTTGGCGGCGTCGCGCTGCTGGAGGAGCTCATACCAACCTGTCCCCCAGGAGATGCTCGAGCGCCTTGTCGAGCCTGATGTGCGGCCACGGCTGCGCCTCGATCGTGCTGCCTTCGGGCGGCAGGCGCGGCGGCCTGAACCGCACGAGCCCCATGCCGAGCCCCGCTTCACCCGCTGGCAGTATCCGCGCGGCTGCCAGCGCAGCGCGCGGATCGACATCGAGATCGCCGGGAAATATCGCGATCTCGCTTCTGCCGTCGAACACACGCTCGCCAAGACGCTCGCCCGATAGCGGCACCCCCTTGATGCAGGCGAGCGTCTCCCCGTTCCGGCTCGCCCGCGCTTCGCTCGTCGCTCGCAGTGCCGCGATGGCGAGCGTCCTGATGTCCGCGCCAGCCGTCTCCGCCCGTCGCGCGGCATTCTCCACGATCAGTCCGAGCAATCTCTCGAGCCTGTCGTGGCTGGAGGCTGGCAGATGATCGGCCTTGGTGACAGCAAAGACGATGCGATCGATGCGCGAGGACAGGAACATCGACAGCCAGCCCCGCGCACCGGGACGGAAGGCCACCAGAGCAGCCTCAAGTGCATGGGAGAGGTCGTCGATCGCATGTGCCCCGCGATTGAGCGCGGTCAGTGCGTCGATCAGGACAATCTGGCGGTCGAGGCGACTGAAGTGATCCTGGAAGAACGGCTTGACGACCTGCGCCCGATAGCTCTCGTAGCGCCGCGCCATCATCGCCGCCAGAGATCCAGATGCGATCCGTGCGTCGGGCGCGATGTCGAGCGGCGCGAAGCACAACAGCGGCGAGCCTTCCCGCTCGCCCGGCATCAGGAAGCGGCCAGGCCCCACCGTCGAAAGCGCCGGCTCCTTGGCGCGTGCCGCATGGAGATATGTCGTGAACACCTCCGCCGCGCGGATTGCCGCCGCCTCATCGGCAGGTGCAGCGGGATCGAGCCGGGCGACATGGGCGAGCCATGCGTCGGCCGAGCCGCCACGTGCCGGCGCCCTTGCCATGACCATCGCATCCGCCGCCCATTGCGCATAGCTCTTGCCGAGCAAAGCCAGATCGAGCAGCCACTCCCCGGGGTAGTCAACGATGTCGATATGCAGACGCGCCGGCCCCAGCGCACGGGCGAGCGCATTCGTTCGCTCGAAGGTGAGCGTAACCCGCAGCTGCGAGATCGCGCGCGTGCTTTCAGGCCAGACTGGCTCGGCCCCCGTCAGGGAGGCCAGATGGCGCTCGTAATCGAACCGCGGCACCCCGTCATCGGGCTGTGGGGTGAGCTCCGCGCTCAGAATGCGAACTTGCGCGTAGGCAGAAAGGAACGGAAGCCGCCCTCCTCTCACCAGATTGCGCACGAGCGAGGTGATGAAAACCGTCTTGCCCGCCCGCGCGAGCCCGGTCACGCCCAGCCGCAGCGTCGGCGTCGTGATGTCGGCGATATAGCTTCGCGTGGAGCGCAGCGCGTCGAGCGGCGCCAGCGCGAGATCGGACAGTTGCAAGGCGCGGATCCGGTTGTTCCGAGTGCCAGACCATTGCCGGGCATTGCGCCAGAGAGCAAGGCCCCCGCGAACGCCATGAGACGAGAAACGATACGAAAATTTCCCGATCGCTTATTGGCGGGTCTGGTAGAGTGTGAACTCGCCCGCATTCACGCGCTTGGCAAGGCCCAGCGCCATATCTGCCACACAATCCTCGCCGAATGCCGCCACCAGATCGGTCAGGGCGGCATAAAAAGCTGCATACGCCATAATTTCCGGCGCGACGCCGCTCTCCGCACCCTCCTCCCAGGCCTCGAGTATGAGGCCCAGCGCCTTGAGGGTGCTATCGTCTCGTTTTACGAGCTCGGATACGTCCATGTTGCTCTCGCCCCCGGAAAAGTCTGTCGCACACCCTCTGCAGTGCCCATCCGCTTCCAGTGCTGCGGGTGACATAACACGGCGCTCCCCGTCGAGTGCGTTCTGCAACAATTCACAGTAAACATCTCCCGACCCCGCGCAGCCCCCCCGGGCGACGCTTCTCGCCCGTTTGCCCTCGCACCTGGATGTCAGGGAACGCTTTTGACCAGAACCTCGGCGATCTGGACGCCCTCGTTCATGAAGCGGTTGATCGCCGTCCTCGCAGTCGTGGTGCACAACTTATGCGTCTTGCTGTAGCTCTGGTAGCCCTGATTGAAGCTGCGTGTCAGCCTTGCCCGCCTGAGCGCATTCGAGCCCTCCGCATCGAGGATCTCCCGCATCCGGTCGCGCCACGTCTGCCCCTCGTTGGCGCCGCACAACTCCCGCAGATAATGCACCGCGCCCAGGATCTCGGCCAGCCGCAGGAGACGATCGTCATACGGCTTCTCGACGGCCTGCGAAGCAGCCGGCACCGGCATGACCACGGGCGCAAACGCGATCGAGACCGCAATGGCAACCACGCAGGCGTGCAATTTCGCAGGCGAGTGTTTCGGCACGGCTGCCCCGGCGATAAAAGTCGGCCCCGACAGAGCCGGCGCACCCTGATACCATGCTTGCCGCTCCCGGCGAAACCCGCCGCCTACTATTGTCTCTCCTGCCCCGTGACGATTCGGCGGTACGCCTCGTGAATGAGCCGCGTGGCGCCATCCGTCAGGCGGTATTCCGAAAGCTCCTCGAGCGTCACGAAACGGGCATCGGAGATGTCGGTCGCCGCCTCGGGCTCACCGCTGTCGCTGGTCCCGAAGAAGACACAGATCAGATAGTGAAGCTGGACGTTGCCCGCCCCATCCCTGTTGATCACGTCGTGGACATCGAGGAACCCGCTGAGCACGACGTCCAGTCCCGTCTCCTCCCGGATCTCGCGAGCGACCGCTTCCGCCGCCGTCTCTCCGGGCTCGATCTTGCCGCCCGGCAGGCTCCAATAACCCTTGCGCGGCCCGCCTGCGCGCTCCGCGATGAGCACGCGCTCGCCACGGAAGATGGCCGCACTGGCAGCCGCGCGCGGCCACTGCACCACGGGAAGGACGTCAGGATCGCTGCTCATCGATGGCTCGCTTCGTGGTTGGCGTCTCGAGGCATGACGGCTCGATGGGCTGGCGTCTCGTTCACCGCGGCATTATCTGATTGCTGGAGTGACACCTATGGCCGACCCGATGACGCGATGTCCAGCACCGCTACGGCCACCGCCAGTGGCCCAGCCGCAGCCCGCTCGACGCCATCGAACTCGAACGCTTCATCGAGCCACAGGCGAACGACTTGGCGAGCAGCCCCTGCCCTTCGGGCTCCTCGCTTCGACCTGCCCCGCCCAACCACGCTAATCTATCCAGTCGAGGCCAAAGAGACCGGGCCAACCAGTCGAGAGACGACCACGATGTGCTCCCGCTACGCTCTGACCTCGCCACCCGAAGCCGTGCGCGCCTACTTCGCGCACTGCAACGAGACGGCGTATCCGCCACGCTACAATATCGCCCCGTCTCAACCCGTGCTGATCGTCCGGCACGACCATGCCCGCCGTCGCGAGATCGCCCTGGTGCGCTGGGGGCTGATACCGTCGTGGTCCAAGGACCCTGCAAAATTATCCATGATAATCAATGCCAGATCCGAGACAGCCGCCGAGAAGCCATCTTTTCGCGGCTCCCTGCGCCACCGCCGCTGCATCGTGCCCGCCGATGCCTTCTACGAGTGGTCGGGCTCCGCCAG
>CAMAYR010000009.1 GCA_945862355.1 Devosia equisanguinis
AGTCGACGGCGGCTCGGTAATGCTCTGAGCTCGACGCAGCCCCAACCGGAGATCTCCATGACCATCCGCATCGGTACCGCCGAGCCCCGCAGCACGTTTCTCGCGCAGGGCAACGCGCTAGCCGCCGTGCTACCGCGGCATGGCGCGCGCGGCCCCTATGAGGTTTTGGAGAGCCCCGCCGCTTCCATCGACAACGCCGATCGCCTCGATCGCGGCGAGATCGATCTCGGCTTCATGGCCGCCAACTGGATCGGCCGGGCACGACGTGGCGAAAAGCCGTTCGCCGGCCCGATCGACCTTCGCATGGTCGCGCCGATGAACGTCGGCCCGCTGTTCTTCATCGCCCGCGCCGGTTCGGGCATAACCTCCTTCGATGACCTCGCCGGAAAGCGCGTCGCGACCGGCCCCGCCGGCAGCGGCATGACCCAGCACGCCCACACGATTCTGGCCGCACTCGGCCACGACATCGACTGGATAAAGCCCGCATATCTGTCGTTCGCTGACGGCGCTAAGGCCCTCGCCTCCGGCGAGATCGACGCCCAGCTCCAGTGCCCGATCCCCAACGTCGTCATGTCCGGGCTCGATGCCGCCGTACCTCTCTGCGTGCTGCGCTACACTGATGCCGAGCTCGCAACGCTTCAAGCGAAGGTCTCGTTCTATCGGCGCGCCACCATGCGCAAAGGCGCCCTGCGCGCGCTGACCGAGGATGCAGCCCAGCCCGGCGTGCTGAACGTGCTGGTCTGCCACGCGCGTGCCGACACGGGAAAAGTCGCTGAGGTTACCGCAGCGATCCTGTCAGCCGCCGCCGATCTCGCCCGCGCCGAAGGACTTTTCAACGGTTTGGCCGACCTTCTCGCCAGTGCCCGGACCGAAGGCGCCCGTCTGCTCGAACCCGACGGCGTCTTCCTCCACGAGGGTGCCCGCCGAGCCTATGCGACCGCCGGTCTTTGGGATTGAGCACACATCCGACCCTCAAAAGCCGTTCACGGGCAATTCACGCTAAGTTCACTACGAAAGACGGGCAACCTCGTGCAGGTTGTCGCCGCCTTGGGTGCGGCGCTGCCGCACCACAGGGAGCATCGAGAGGCTGACGGGAGCAGTGGATGACAGGCGAAGTTCGCGCCGTGAACGCAACCGGCGCGGTGATGTTGTTTGGCGGCCCCTACAGCAACCTCGAGGCCACACGTGCAGTCCTCGCGGAGGCTCAGCGCCGCGCCATCCCCGCCGAGCGGATCATCTGCACGGGCGATATCGTCGCCTACTGCGGCGACCCGGTAGCCACGCTCGAACTCGTGCGCAAGTCTAATATCCACGTCGTGATGGGCGACGACGACGAGCAGCTTGCCCAAAGCGCGGACGACTTCGATCGCCTCCCTGGCGCCTGGTCCGCCGCCGCCTACGCCGACACCCGCATCTCCGCGGAAGACCGCCACTGGCTCGCCGCGCTGCCACATCGCATCGAGCTTCGCATTGCCGGCCTGGACTTCTCGATCGTTCACGGCGCACCAGACGAGATCAGCCGCTTTATCTTCGCTTCCACACCAGCCCTCGCCAAGAAACGTGAGCTCGAGCGCGCTACGACCGACGGCATCATCGCGGGCCACTGCGGACTGCCCTTCACCCAGGTGATCGACGGCCGGCTGTGGCACAACCCCGGCGTCGTCGGCATGCCCGCGCACGATGGCACGCCGCGCGTGTGGTTCTCTATCCTGACGCCCATCGAAGACGGCATCGAGATCGCCCACCACGCGCTTGCCTACGACCACGCTTCCGCCGCCACCGCAATGCGCCGCGCCGGCCTTCCAGCCGAGTACGAGGCTGCACTTCGCACCGGCATCTGGCCGAGCTGCGATGTGCTGCCGCAACGGGAGATCCACGCCGCCGGCATTCCCCTCGAGCCCGCCAGCGTGGTCTGGCGGCCGGACCCGAAAGAGCGCGCCACGCGCCGCGGCGCAACGATAACCGAGCGCACGCTCTGGCCGACGAGGCCCCGCGACAACCGCAAGCCGCTGGCGCCGGAAAAGTTCAAACACCCCGGCGTGACCGCGAAAGGCGAGCAGCGCGCCCGCGTGCCACTCCGCTCCCTCGATACGCTGTGGTTCAACACCGGCACGCTGTGCAACATCACCTGTCGCAATTGCTACATCGAATCGAGCCCGAAAAACGATCGCCTCGTCTATCTCGGCCTCGAAGATGTGCGCGGCTATCTCGACGAGATCGAACGCGATCGCCTGCCGACGAAGGAAATCGGCTTCACCGGCGGCGAGCCGTTTCTGAACCCGCAGTTCCTCGCGATCCTCGAAGAGTGCCTGTCGCGCGACTACCGCGTGCTGACCCTGACCAACGCGATGCGCCCGATGCAGCGCCACAAGAAAGCGCTGCTCGCCATGAAGGCGCGCTACGGCGAGCGCCTCGCCTTTCGCATCTCCCTCGACCACTTCAATGCCGACCGGCACGAGGAGGAGCGTGGCATCGACACGTTCGAGCCGGCGATGTCGGGCCTCTCCTGGCTCTCCGAGAATGATTTCGAGATCGCCGTTGCCGGCCGCGGTATGTGGGGCGAGACCGAGGCCGCGAGCCGCGCCGGCTTCGCCGCCCTTTTCGAAGCCCGAGGCATCCGCGTAGAAGCGCGCAATCCTGCAGCGCTCGTGCTGTTCCCCGAGATGGACGAGCACCTCGACGTGCCCGAGATCACGACCGCCTGTTGGGACATCCTCCACAAATCACCCGACGACATGATGTGCGCCACCTCACGTATGGTCGTGAAGCGAAAGGGCGCCGAGAAGCCTGCCGTGGTCGCCTGCACGCTACTTGCCTACGAGCCGCAATTCGAGCTTGGCGCAACGCTGAAGGACGTAAGCCGCGCCGTGCCGCTCAATCATGCCCACTGCGCCAAGTTCTGCGTTCTGGGCGGCGCCTCCTGCTCCCCGGCCGGCACAGAAGCACCAGCCGGACCCGAGCTGCACGAGGCCCGTGGCCAGGCTGCCAACATGGCTGCCGGCAGCGCCGACCTCGGCCCGATGGACCGCTGACGCGCCAGCCCACCCCCAGCAACTCACCCCAGTGGACGCAAATCCCGGAACAAGGTAGGCGAGGTCATCGCTCGAGCCGTCTCGGGCAAATCGAGCAGCGCGCAGGGGAGTAACGGTCATGGCCGATCCGGCATTGAGGAAGGCGCTGAAGAAGCCAGGCATCGTCGTCGCCCCCGGTGTCTACGATCTGATCTCGGCGCTGGTTGCCGACCGCATGGGCTTCAAGGCCCTCTACGTCACGGGCTACGGCACGGTCGCCTCCGCAATGGGCCTGCCTGATGCCGGCATCGCGACCTACCGCGACATGGTCGAGCGCATCGGCACCATCGCCCGGATGACCAGGACGCCCGTGATCGCCGACGCCGATACCGGCTACGGCGGCCTGCTCAACGTCCGCCACACCATTCGCGGCTACGAGGCGGCCGGTGTCACCGCGATCCAGCTCGAGGACCAGGAGTTCCCCAAGAAGTGCGGCCACACGCCCAACCGCCGCGTGATCCCGACCGCCGACATGGTGCAGAAGATCCGCGTCGCCTCCGACAGCCGCTCGTCGAAGGACTTCCTGATCATCGCCCGAACCGACAGCCGCACCGGCCTGGGCCTGGACGAATCCATGCGGCGGATGGAGGCCTACGCCAAAGCCGGCGCCGACGTCCTCTTCATCGAAAGCCCCGAGACCGAGGCCGAGATGAAGGCCATCGGCAAGCGCTTCGATCAGCCCCTGCTCGCCAACATGGTCAACGGCGGCAAGACGCCGATGCTGCCCGCCAAGCGCCTCGCGGAATTGGGCTACCGCATCGCGATCTTCCCCGCGGCAGGCTTCCTCGCAACTGCCGCCGCGCTCGAAGGCGCCTACGGCGAGTTGAAGGAGGCTGGCACCTCGACCGGCAAGACGCCGATGTACGAGTTCTCCGAGTTCAACAAGCTGATCGGCTTCCCCGACATCTGGGAATTCGAGAAGAAGTACGGCGTCGGCGATTGAGTAGTCCTGCCCTATCCCGTTCGTGCCAAATGACGATACGGGAAAGGAGGAATCACGAGGTTTGCATGTCCCATCCAGAAAAATTCCTCCTCGCCGGCGTCATGGGCTGGCCCGTGATGCATTCTCGCTCGCCGCATCTGCACAATTACTGGTTCAAGCAGCACGGCCTCGCAGGCACCTACGTGCCGCTCGCCATCGAGCCGGACAAGCTCGCCCCCGCGCTGCGCGCGCTTGCGCCCCTTGGTTTCGCCGGCTGCAACCTGACCATCCCGCACAAGGAGGCAGCCCTCGCCATCGTCGACGAAATCGCTCCGACCGCGAGGAAGATGGGCGCCATCTCCTGCGTCACCGTCCGCAAAGATGGATCGCTCGTCGGCACCAACAACGACGGCTACGGCTACATGGCCAACCTCATCGAGGCCCAGCCGACATGGCGGGCGGACGCCGGCCCGGCCGTCGTCATCGGTGCGGGCGGCGGCGCGCGCGCGGTCGTGATGAGCCTCGCGGAGAAAGGCGCTCGCGAGATCCGCCTCGTCAACCGCACGATGGCGCGCTCCGAGACGCTGGCGCGCGATCTCGGCGGCCCCGTCGAGCCGCTGCCGTGGGACAGCCGGCACGATGCGCTGGAGGGCGCCAATCTCGTCGTCAACACGACGAGCCAGGGCATGGTCGGGCAAGGCACGCTCGACTTGAAACTCGACAAGCTGCCCAGGACCGCCGTCGTTTCCGATATCGTCTACATCCCGCTGGAGACGCCGCTGCTGGCAGCCGCGCGCCAGCGGGGCAACCCGACGGTGAGCGGCCTCGGCATGTTGCTGCATCAGGCGCGGCCGGCCTGGGAATCCTGGTTCGGCATCAGCCCAGAGGTGACGCCCGAGCTGCGCGCCCTGATCGAGGCCACGCTTTGAAATCAGGGGTCGAGGGCCACAGGCCCTCGTCGGAGAGCGCGAGAGGCGGACAGCCTCTCGCTTTTGCCCGCCAGGGCAAACCAGCTCAAGCCCTGACCAGCCGCTCGATCGGCTGCGGCGGCGTCGCCGACTTGCCCGTGATCGGAACACGCGGCAGCTTCGGCTCCCCCGGATCGAGCTCGAACGTGAACGACAGCGAAAACCACGGTCCCGTCACGTCGCCATATGGCGCGGGCTCGTTGTCGTGCCGCACGTAGTGCCCGATCAGCCGCTCGGTCACGCCGAACTGGCTGTCTGTCTCGAGGTTCGGATCGTCGCTTGAATAGACTTGGCTGATGTGCGCCTTGAAGCCTTGTCTGGTGACCAGGAAGTGGAGATGTGCCGGCCGCATGTTGTGCCGCCGAAGGGTGCGCAGCAGATCCCCCGTCGGCCCGTCGAGCGGGATCGGATAGCCGATCGGCTTGATGGTGCTGAACCAGATCTTGCCTTCGGCATCGGTCGTGAGCTTGCCACGCAGGTTCATCTCGGCCTGTGATGGGTCCTGGTTCTCGTAGTAGCCATCCTCGTTGCAGTGCCACACGTCCACTTCTGCGCCCGCGACCGGCCGACCCGCGCGATCCTTCACGAACGCCTCCACGAACAGGGGCGTGCCCGGTGTCGGCGAGCGCAGCAGCGAGCCGCCATTCGCCGTCTGCGGGCTCTCCATCCGCCAGAACGGCCCGAGCAGATTAGCCGTCGTCTCGGTGTTGCCGTTGTCGCCGTTGTTGATGAGGCAGACGAGCGAGGAGACACCCAGCGAGCCGCACATCAGCACGGCCTCGTTGTGGCTCTCGTTCGACTTCTGCCCGATGCGATTGATGATCGCGCAGGCCTGCTGGAACTCCTGCTCGCTCAGCTTGGTCTCGCGGATGAAGCCGTGCAGGTGCTTGATGAGCGAGGTCATGATCTCTCGAGTGCGCGGATCCTCCGCGCGCGCCATCTCGGCAAGCACAGCGGGCGTCACATCGGCTTGAGTTTTGATGATCATGATGTCTCGCACGAGCCTGAGTGTTGAACGGAGCAGGCGGCATCTGCACTCACGAATACCGGTGCGAAGCCTCCTCCGGGAGTGCGGAAGTTGGTAGTTTGGCCCTGATACAGCCTGGCGGCAAGAAGCTGCACGCGGCCATCGTAAGTGAAGTTTCTGAAGTCGACCTTCAGGGCCTCGCGCCGACCGTCCACAGCGATGGCACGCATGCTCGGGGGGACGATTTCCTGCGCGACGTAGTCGCCGGACAGCACCAGTTCCCACGCGCGGCGGGTGATCTTGTCGCCGCGGTAAGCCGCCTTGCTGCCGTAGCCGGACATGGGCTTGAAAAAGTACCGATTGCGACCTGCCCAGAGTTCGCCGGCATTCGCGGCAGTTACGACGATCGTACGAGGAATGCCGATGCGCAGTGCCTCCACGCAATCTGCCGCCACGCCCCACTCTCTCAGCAGGTCCACGTCGGTCAGCACAGCGAGGTTGGCCTTGTTGGAAAGTATCGCATGGGCACGTGGATTGGGCGATACCACGACATCTCCAGCGAGATAGGCAGAGCGCAATGCCGCGCTGACGCCGTCTTCGAGATAGAAGTCGGTCAGCCGATTATACACGACGTCGATACGGATCTGGCCGAGCCATAGCGCACCGTCGCGATGCGACAGCTCCTGCGGCTCGGCGATGTACGCGGCCAGCCCCTTCGCCTCCAGGTGCTTCCTGAACAATATGAACTCCGGATAGAGGTACTGCGTTGCCGGAGCGACATCGACGATCCCGACCGTCGCCATCACGCCACTACGCCCCTGCAAGGACCACTCCGAAGCCAGATTGGCGACGAAGCGATCCTCCACGGCCTCCGCAGGCTCGGCGGCCGACATCCCGAGCCGCATCTCCTCGCAGCAGGCCCGGTGCGCCCTCGCCACGAATGCGTTGACGATCGCACCCCCGGCATTCGTGTTGACCTCGATGAGCTTGGGTCCGTCGCCGCCGAGATGGAAATCGTAACCCATGAACACGCCGATCGGGCCTGGACGATACCGGGCGATATCCGGCGCTTGGCCTAGGACGGCGGCCTCGTATTGCGGCAGCCGAGCGACCGTCTCCACAGCCTCGATCGTCCGCACCATCGCAGCGGCGTGCTCGGTCGACAGGAACACGGGCTGACGGGAGACCAGATGCGCATGAGTCCGCAGCAGATCGGCACAAAAGCCGGGATCGCCGACGGCCCGTGTCAGAGCCGCGCATAAGGCATCGGCATCCAGAGTCCTGCACGTGCAGTCCTCATTCAGTTGCTCGATGCCGCTTTCTGTCGAACCCGAATTGGCAGCCGCGACCATGATGCTCGACCTGCCTTTGGTTTCCCCAAGCTGAAAACCGTTCCTACGGCCTGATTCCGACGAATTTCAGCTGGCTCATTTCCTCGACAGCATAACGGATGCCTTCACGACCGACGCCCGAATTCTTCACCCCGCCGAACGGATAGACGTCGACGCGGAAGCGCGAAGGCTCGTTCACCCACAAGCAGCCGACATCGAAGTCGTCCGCGAATCGGAACGCCGCCTTGAGGTTGGACGTAAACAGCGCGCCCTGCAGGCCGAAATCACTGTCGTTGGCGAGCCGCAGGCCCTCGTCGATGCCCTCGAACGGCGTCACGATCGCGATCGGGCCGAACACCTCCTCGCACCACAGCCGCGCCACGCTGGGAACCTGCACGAGAATACCCGGCGACACCGTCGCTCCCTCACGCACAGGTTTCAGCGCATAGGTCGCGCCGCGCTTGATCGCGTCCTCGCACATTCCCATCACGCGATCGGCGGCCGCCGCGCTGACCATTGGGCCGACGTCGCTCTTCGGATCGTCGGCACGGCCGACGACCAATGCCTTGGCGGCAGCGACGAACGCCTCGACGAACTTCTCCAGCACCGGCTTTTCCACCAGTACGCGCTGCGCGGAGATACACTGCTGCCCACTGGCCTCGAAGGCCGCGCCGGCGATCTTCTTGGCCGCATCCGCGATGTCGGCATCCGCCAGCACGATGTTGGCCGCGTTCGAGCCGAGCTCGGCGACGAACTTCTTCGCGCCCGCCAAACGCGCCAGAGCATCGCCGCCCGCCGTCCCGCCCGTGAACGAAACACAGCGCACATCTGCGTGAGAGACAAGCGCCGCGGCCGACGCCTTGTCACCGGTCAGCACCGTGAACATGCCCTTCGGCCAGCCGGCCGCCTGGAACAGCTCCGCGAGCTTCAGCGCCGTGCGCGTCCCCGCCGGATGCGGCTTCGTGACGATGGCGTTGCCGGCGGCAATGGCTGGCGCCACCTTCTGCACGAGCAGGTTGATCGGCCCGTTGAACGGAATGATGCCGGCGACCACGCCGTAAGGAATTCGGCGCGTGAAGCCGAAGTGCCCTTCACCCGGCGCGGTGGCGTCGAGCGGCAGAACCTCGCCGTTCATCTGCGGCAGGCACGCGGCAACGGCTTCCATGAACTCCGCCCCGCGCGCGATTTCCCCACGGCACACGCGGATCGGCTTGCCGACGTCCTGGCTGATGATCGGCGCGATCTCGTCGACCGCCTTGCGCAGCGCTGCAGCACCGTCGCGCAGCCACTTGACGCGCAGGTGCACGGGCGACTTCCGGTTGGCCTCGTAGGCCGACTTCGCGACTGCGACGGCAGCCGCCACGCCGGCCTCGCCCGCCTCCACGATGGAGCCGATCGGCTTTGCCGTCTGCGGATCGACGAGGTCGAACGCGCCCGTGCCGGCAGGAACGGGATCGCCGCCTAGAAACGATGTGATCTTGGGGATGTTGGTCATGCTGGCCTCGCAATATCGAAGGGGTCGCGCGCAATGTGCATCGGCCAAAGATAAGGAGCAAGGGCAGCGCCCCGACGCCCCTCAGCCCGGCAGCTTCGCGTCTGCGGGCCGCAGCGCACCGGCCTTCTCTGCTTCCTCGAGCGTGCGGGCGAGCTCCTCGCGCGCCTTCTCCGCCTGTCGCTGGCGGTTCCACAGCGACGCATAGAGCCCGTCCTGGGCGAGCAGATCCGCGTGGCGGCCCTGCTCGACGAGTTGGCCCTGCTCGAGCACGAGGATGTTGTCGGCGTGCACGATGGTCGAAAGGCGATGCGCGATGACGAGCGTTGTTCGATCCTTGGAGATCCGGTCGAGCGCGTCCTGGATCTCCTTCTCGGTGTGGCTGTCGAGCGCGCTCGTCGCCTCGTCGAGGATCAGGATCGGTGGCGACTTGAGGATAGTCCGGGCAATCGCAACGCGCTGCTTCTCGCCGCCGGAGAGCTTCAATCCCCGCTCACCCACCATCGTCTCGTAGCCTTGCGGCATCTGCCGGATGAAACCGTCGATCTGGGCGAGCCGAGCAGCCTCCTCCACCTCCGCGAGGCTCGCGTCGGCGCGGCCATACTGGATGTTGTACCGGATGTCGTCGTTGAACAGCACGGTATCCTGCGGCACGACACCCATCGCCCCGCGCAGCGAAGCCTGCGTCACGTTGCGGATGTCCTGGCCGTCGATCGTCACGCGCCCGCCGGCGATGTCGTAAAATCGCATCAGGATGCGCGAGATCGTCGACTTGCCCGCACCCGACGGCCCGACGATGGCGACCATCTTGCCCGCTGGCACCTCGAACGACAGGCCTTTCAGGATCGGCCTGTCCGGCTCGTAGCTGAAGCTCACCTCCTCGAACCGGATCGTCCCACCGGCCACGCCGAGCGGAACCGCGCCGGGCCGGTCCGCGACCTCCGGGTTCTGCTCGAGGATGTCCATCATCGTCTCGATGTCGAGCAGGCTCTGCTTGATCTCCCGGTACATCGTGCCCATGAAATTGAGCGGGATGAACAGTTGCAGGAAGATCAGGTTGACCATTGCGAAATGGCCGACGGTGTTCTTGCCCGCCATCACGTCGAGCGCCGACATGACGAGACAGGCGGTAAGGCCGGCTGTGAAGATGATGCCCTGCCCGGTGTTGAGAACCGCCAGCGAGATATAGGTGTTGACGCTCGCCTTCTCGTAGACGGCGAGCGACTTGTCGTAGCGCTCCGCCTCGCGCTTCTCCGCACCGAAATACTTCACCGTCTCGTAGTTCAACAGGCTGTCGACGGCCTTGGTATTGGCCTCCGTATCGCTCTCGTTCATCGTGCGGCGGATCTTCATCCGCCACTCGGTCGCCCAGAAGGTGAACCACAGATAGAGCGCGATCATCGTGAGGATGGCGACGATGTAGCGCCAGTCGAACTCGATCGCACAAACGGTCAGGACGAGGGCCAGTTCGACGATGGTCGGCAGGAACGTCATCAACGTCATGCGCGTTAGCTGCTCGATGCCGTCGCGGCCCCGCTCCAGCACGCGCGTCAGCCCGCCCGTCTTGCGCTCCAGGTGGAAGCGCAGCGACAGCCGGTGCATATGCTCGAACGCGCCGAGCGCCATCTTGCGCACGGCATGCATGGCGACCTTCGCGAACAGACCCTCGCGAACCTGCATCAAAATAGTCATCACGATGCGGACGAGGCCGTAAAGCAGTGTCGCCGCGAGCGGTGCCGCCAGCACCCAGAACACCGCTTGCCTGGCGTCTGGCTTGCCGTTCACGACGGCCACGAGTGCATCCGTCGCCCACTTCAAGGTGTAGGGCATCATCACGGTGACGAGCTTGGCCACCACCATGAGGCCAAGCGACAGCAACACAGTGCGCTGCAGATCAGGCCGCTCATGCGGCCAGACGTAAGGCAGCAGCCCGCGCAACACCCGCAGGCGCGCGGCATTGGGGCGCAGTCGTTGCCAGAAGCTGGCTCTCCCGCCTGCACCGGGAACAACTTTGGAGGAACGTTGCATGGCCAGGGGTCTTATCGAATGGACCGGGACTTGTCGACGGCGCTGCCGGACTGTGGAGACGAGCGCAACCCGACAAAAAAACGACGGGCACCGGTCAGTCCCGGTGCCCGCTTCAGCCTCTCATATCACGACGCTACTCGAACCGCGCCGCCCGAGCCATGGCAGGGCCGTGCGTCGCAGTGGTTCCAGCCCTCAATTCAGCGGCTTACCCGCGGGATAGCGATACGTTGGCAGGGATAGATCACGTTCGACATGCCGAGCTGGCTCCGGTTGACCTTCCTCAGGAAGCGATAGCGATTGCCATTGCCGTAGTGCATCCGGGCGATGTGCCACAACGAGTCGCCGCGTTGCACGACGTACCAGCCCCCCTGTTTGACACGCTTTCCGGCAACTTGACGACACACGCCGGGGCATACCCGCTTGATCGCGACCTTGGCGTGCTTCAGCTTGCCGCCGGCACTCCCCATCTGACGCGAACTGCCGGTCCCGGCCAGGCGCTTGGCCGGCCGAACCGTGCGTTGGACTCTGGCCCGCGAAGCGACCGCGACGGGGGCCCCAACCTTACTCCCAGCCTTACTCAAAGCAGGCTTGTCCGCGGCAGCTTTCGCCGCGGCAGCCTTGGCCGCAGCTGCTTTCTCGGCAGCAGCCTTGTCGACTGCGGCTTTGGCCACAGCGGCCTCTGTAGCCCGCTTCGCGTTCTCCGCAGCGCGGCGTTCCTGCTCGACCTTGGCTTTGGTGATGCGAGCAGCTTCCGCGGCCTGCCGGTCACTCACGGCCTTGGCCGCATCGGCCACTCGCCTGGCCTCCGTTTGCGCCTTGGCCGCAGCGACTTGCCGCGCCTTCTCCGCACGAGCAGCAGCCGCAGCAGCAACCGCCACCGCAGCTGAGGCAGCCTTGGCGTCGGCCTCGGCCTTCTGCTTGGCCTCCGCTTCCACCTTTGCCTTCGCCACAGCCGCTGCAGCGACGCGTCGCGCTTCCAGCTCTGCCCGGGATTTCGCCTCGGCGTCGGCCTTCGCCTTCTCGTCGTCTTCAGCCTTGGCACGTGCCGCCGCCGCCACACGGCGCGCCTCATTCTCGGCGCGGGCTTTCGCCTCGGCCTCAGCCTTGGACTTTGCCGCGGCCGCAGCTGCGACCGCAGCAAGGCGGCGAGCCTCCTGCTCGGCGCGCACTTTGGCATCGGCTTCTGCGCGCGCCTTGGCATCGGCCTCTGCTCTGGCTCTCGCCACCGCGTCGGCCTTGGCCTTGGCGGCAGCAGCTGCAGCGACGCGACGAGCATCCTCGTCGGCCTTGGCTCGCGCAGCCTCGCCATCCGCCTTGGCCTTGGCAGCAACAGCAGCCGCGGCGATGCGACGGGCCTCCTCGTCGGCCTTGGCCTTCTGCTCGGCGAGACGCTTGGCCTCCGCCTCCCGGCGCTGCTGCTCGGCAAGACGTGCCGCCTCCTCGACTGCTCTCGGCTGGGCGACCGGTGCTGTTGGCGCCATCACCGCCACCGTCGATATCCCTGCTGGCACCGACTTCGGCGACGGCATCGCAGACTCGCTCGGATTGGGATCCGACAACCGCCTTACGACCACGGCCTGGTACTGCCTCTTCGCTCTGTCGAGCCAATCCGTCACGGCTTCTTGCGCCTGCTCGAAGTAATCCTTTTCCGCAGTAGCGGGAGCCGCCGCATTCGCGCCCCCCGCATTCGTAGTAGATGCCAACGGCAATTGCCCCACGCGCTGCGAGAGCGGCGATGGCGCCTTTGGCGTAGACGTCGCAGGCGGTGTCGTGGTCGACTGCGCAGCCGCCGTGCGCGTCGGCGTTGCCGCTGGAGCGGCTGCCGCAAGACTGGCTGCCGGCTCGCCCGCCGACAGCTGTTTGACGATCACGCCTTGATACTGGCGATTGGCACGCTCGAGCCACTCCCAAACGGGATTGAGAAAATCGTCCTCGCCCCGCCCACCTGGCGCACGGGCGGCCGACCGCTCGCCAGCTCCGACCTGAGCCACCCTCGTCTCGGGAGTTCTCACTTCGGCAATTCTCGGTTGAGGTCCGGCGGCCGCACCTGACACCGTTGGCGCGTGCTTGGTATCCGCTTGGGCGACACGAGTCTCCGCTTGCTTTGCGGGCCCCTTGCTCATGATTTCGTCGAAACGCTTCGTTGCCGCTTCGGCAAGCGTACCCGCCCGAATCAGTTGCTCTTCTGCGTTTCCACCAGCAATTCTGGACAGTGCCGCACGCGCGGGCCCTCCATCAGCCGGCAGCGCCACGCGCACATCATCGCCCGAGACATCCCGGTCGACACCGACCGTGCGTGACGTCACGCTGATCCGGTAATCGCCGGCCTCCAGCGGACGGGAGGTCTCGACCCGCCACAGGCCATTGTCTCCTGCCACACCATGTCCGAACAGCCGACCGTTCGCGCGAAGTACGACATGGGCACCGGGCGCGCTCTTGCCCTCCACCAGTCCGACCTGACCCGCACCGATCGCAATCCGCTCGATGACGGGTGCAGCGGTGCCCGTTGCCCTGGCAGGTCCAAACGGGGACACGACGATTCCGGCCGCAGCCACGGAAAGTCCCACCGCAACGGCTGCGATGGCGATACGCGAGCACATCATGTTCTTTTCATCCTCCACGCCGCGGCAGCCCCCAAGACCCGAGGCGACCCACCCGGCTCCACCCTTCGGCGGCCGGCGCAACTCTACCGTCCCGGATCGAAACAATACCTGCTCTGCCCGCGCCCCGCCAGCATTCGTCTATGTTTCCTTAACTCCGAGCAGCAGTAACGATCCGTAAGCGAACGTTATCCACCGGTGGACGAGCCGAATGCTCCCGCCAGATCGCCCTTGCGCAGCGCTCCAGCCGGACCGGACAGCCCCGCCGCCCACCAGCCCACCCCGGCTGCCCCCGGGTTGCAGCCACCTCCGCACCCGCGCCGCCGCCGCAATTTCGACCGCGTTAGGGCTCAGTGCTGACGCCACTTTCCACGAAGCAGAAGACTTGTGCTTGCCTCGCCGAAATGCAAGGTCGAGCGTCGAACGAGTAACTTGAACATCGAGCCGACAGACGGACGCGAAGACCCAACTATGACAAAGCGCAAGACCGCCGACAAATCCATCACTCCACCACGCCATATTGCTACCGACCGGCTCAAAAGCATCTGCGTATATTGCGGCTCGGGCAACGGATCGAGCCCCGCTTACGCGACTGCGGCCAGAACACTCGGAAAAGCAATGGCCAAATCAGGCGTCGAGCTCGTCTACGGTGGGGGCAGCCTCGGCTTGATGGGCGAGGTCGCGACCTCTGTACTGAAGAACGGCGGCCGGGTCACCGGCATCATCCCGACCTTCCTGATGAATCGCGAGCGCATGCTCTCCAGCGTCCAGGAAATGGTGATGACGGAGGACATGCATCAGCGCAAGATGGAGATGTTCAAGCGCTCGGACGCCTTCGTCGCCCTGCCGGGCGGTATCGGTACACTGGAGGAACTCGTCGAGCAGCTCACCTGGTCGCAGCTCGGCCGCCACCAGAAACCCATTATCGTCGCCAACATTGAGGGGTTCTGGACACCTTTCCTCTCGCTGTTGCGACACATGGGCAAGGAGAGCTTCATCCGGCCGGGCCTGGAGATCACCTATCATGTCGTCGACCGCGCCCAGGACATCCTGCCGACCGCGCTCGACGCCATGAAGGCAACCGACGAAAAGCGCGAGGCGGAGATAGCCGAGCACTTCTGACCGGGCACGCCGGCCTGTCTGCAAGCGCCGAACGCTTACCGAGTGGGGGAACGCATGGCGCGGATTGCGAGGGTGCCAGCCGACCGGTACAATGCCGGCCTGATCCTTATAATGGCGCCGCACGCCTCGCAACTCGCTGAAGATGTCGAGGCGATGGCTCCGCTCGGCGGATCGAATATTTCGCTCGCCGATGTGACGCGCCACGCATTGCCCGTTTGGCAACGCCCGGGAGATCGACGTTGAACTCGTTTCTCGATCCGCAGGCGCTGAGCGCACACAAAAAGCAGAACGCATTGCATACCGGCCTGCTGTTCGCCGGATTGGCGGTGCTGGTGGCCGCATCATCCTGGCTGGTGTTCGGACTTTCGGGGCTCGCCTGGTCGGCCGTGCTGCTCGGGCTGCTACTGCTGACGATGCCGAGCATGCCACCCGAGTTACTTATGCGGATGTACCGCGCGCGGCTCGTCGCCCCACTACCCGACGATCAGCTGAGCGAGCTGTTGGACAGCCTCACCGAGCGTGCCCAATTGCCCCGCCGCCCCGCGCTCTACGTCGTGCCCAGCATGGCGCTCAACGCCTTCGCGGCCGGCAAGCCGGACAACGCCGCGATCGCCCTCACCGAAGGCTTGCTGCGCCGCCTTACTCTGCGCGAAATCGCCGGCGTCATGGCACACGAGCTCTCCCACATCCGCAACAACGACTTGTGGGTGATGGGTGTCGCTGACGCGCTGACGCGGATGACACAGGTGATGTCTTTCCTCGCCGTTTTTCTGGCGATGCTGAACCTCCTGGCGGCAATCCAGGGCGAGCAGTACGTCGCGTGGGCGGCCGTGTTCTTCCTCTACCTCTCGCCTCTTCTTTCCAACATTCTCCAACTCGGTCTCTCCCGGACCAGGGAATACGACGCCGACCTCGAGGCCGCACAGATGACGGGCGATCCCCTGGGGCTTGCCGCCGCGTTGCGTCGCCTGGAGAACCACACCGGCCGCATCTGGGAGGATGTGATGCTCCCCGCGCCCGGACGACGGGTCGCTTACCCATCGATCCTGCGCTCCCACCCGCCAACCGAGAAGCGCATCGAACGTCTCGTCGCGCTCACGGCAGAACCCTCCCTGCCGCCGCTGGTGTTTTCCGACCGCCCGCTGATCTCGCTCGTCGGCTTCGGCCCGGTAGGCATGCGGCCGCGCATCCGCTTCCCCGGCGTCTATTTCTGACGCGCACGCGTTCATGACCAGTTCAGGGCGGCTTTGCGATACGTCACGCTGCGTCCGTGGGTCACTTCGACGAGATGCGCCGCCGCCCGCATCCCCGTGAGCGCGGTGCCCGAACCCACAAGCGAGGGCAGCCATGTTGGCAACCATGTCGAATACTCGACCGACTTCAGGATTGATGCGGATCATCTTGGCCGGGCTGCTCGGCCTCATGACGATGCTGACGCCACATCTGGCTGCCCCGGCCGCCGCCCAGGGCTATGATCGAGATCCCGCCTATGCCGAGTTCTACGAGACGCTCGACCAGCACGGCGAATGGGTCGTCCACCCCCGTTACGGCCAGACCTGGGTCCCTTATGCGAACGAAGACCGCGCCTGGCGACCATATTCCCGCGGACAATGGGCATACACCGAGCAGCACGGCTGGCTCTGGGATACCGAGGAGGAGTTCGGCTGGGTCGTCTACCATTACGGCCGCTGGCTTATGGACGATCGCCACGGCTGGATGTGGGTGCCGGGAACCGAGTGGGGGCCCGCCTGGGTTGCCTGGCGCGAAGGCGACGACGTCATAGGATGGGCGCCGCTGCCGCCGGAAGCCGACTTCGACAATTCCGGCGAGTTGGTCTTCGATGCCTACGCCTCCTCGCGCTACGCGCCGATGTGGATGTTCGTGGCCCCCGCGATGCTGACGATGCCGGCGATCTATCGCCATTTCTATCCGCGCAATAGAGCCAGTTTCTACTTCGGCCGCTCCCGCTCCGCGACCTTTTACGGGTTCCGGGATCGCCGCGTGTTCAATCGCGGCATCGACCGCCGCTTCATCGAGCAGCGCGCCCGCAGGCCCGTACCGATCATCCGGATCCAACCCGTTGAGCGGCCACGCGACATCGATCGCCGCCGTCCTCGCGACGACCGTCGCCAGATCGGCATCTACCGGCCCAACCTGCCGCCTCCGGGTGCACGCCCACCTGTCGGCCGGGGTGATCGCGATCGGCGCCCGCCGTTCGATGGCCGCGGCCCCCGCCCTGGTGCGGGCCCAGGCCCCGGCTTGATCCCACGCCCCGGCACACCGCCGCCGAGCCCCGGCGTCGGATTGCCGCCCGGGTCGCCAACCCCCGGGCATCGATCGACCGAACATCCAGCCAGGCTTCGGCAGGCCCAACCCAGGCCGGCCCGAACTTGGAAGGCCCGAACTTGGAAGGCCAGAGTTCGGAAGGCCCGGCGAAAATCGCACGCCCCCACGCTTCGATGGTAGCGTAAGGCCGCCTGCACCCATAGCAGCGCCGCCGCCCGCCAATCCGCCGCCGCCACCGCCGCGCACTGGGGGACCGCGGATCGAGGCCCCGCCCGTCCGGCAACCTGGAAACGCCCCGTCCGGACCGGGCCGGTTCGAGGAGCGCCGCCGCTTGGATGGCGGCGCAAGACCTCCCATCCCCGGCGTGGCCCCGTCTGTCCCGCCCCCGCGGCCACAAGTGCAGGTCCCGCCGCCGCGACCGCAGATCCAGGCCCCGCCGCCACCGCCGCGGGCAGCCCCACAACCTCAGCCCCAGCGCCAGCCGCCGCCGCCGCCACCGCCGCGAGCAGCCCCACAACCCCAGCCCCAACGGCAGCCGCCGCCGGCGGCGCCGCCGCAGAAGCGTCCGCCGCAGGCGGGATCAGCCGACGACGCTCGACCTCGCGGTAACCCACGCCAGTAGACCTATGCTGGCGTGCATGAAGGCTGGCTCCTCGACGTGGTAAGCTCTCTCCATGAGCGATGAACGAACGCCGGCCGACATCTCCCCCCTCCTCGCGGGCCTCCTGGCCGGTGATCGCCGCGCCATTGCGCGCACCTGCACCTTGCTCGAGACCATGAAGCCCGGTGCGCTCGAGCTTATCGCTGCCCTCGCCCCTCGGCTCGGCCGCGCGCTCGTCACCGGCTTCACCGGTCCGCCAGGCGCGGGCAAGTCGACCCTGGTCAACGCCTATATCCGCCACCTTCGCACGAAGAACCGCAGGGTCGCGGTAATCGCTGTCGATCCCTCCAGCCCCGTCAGCGGTGGCGCCATTCTCGGCGACAGGGTCCGCATGACAGCCGCCGTCGAGGACGACGGCGTGTTCGTTCGCGCACTCGCCTCGCGTGGCGCACTAGGCGGCCTTTCACCGGCTGCGGTGCGCATCATCGACGCTCTCGACGGCGCAGGCTTCGACGACGTGCTGCTCGAGACGGTCGGCACCGGCCAGAGCGAGATCGACGTCGCCCAGGTGGCCGATGTCCGCGTCGTGATCGCCGCCCCCGGTCTCGGCGACGACATCCAGGCAATGAAATCCGGTCACCTCGAGATCGCCGACGTCGTGGTCGTCAACAAGGGCGACTTGCCCGGCGCCGAGATCACGCGAACGCAGCTCTCAGCAACGCTTGGAATGCGCGCAGGCGGCCTGAGCTCGGTGCCGATCCTCAAGACGACCGCCACTACGGGCGACGGCATCGATGCGCTCGCCGCTGCGGTCGCGCGTGCCGCCGAGCCCCGGTTGGCAGCCGGCCCGGCAACGCGGCGGCGTCGGCGCGCCCGCTATCTGATCGCACGCGCCGCCGCCGAACTCGTCGCCGAGCGCATCCGCAGCGAGAGCACCGTCGATCTCGACCGCCTCGCCGACGAGGTCCTGCTCGGCAAGGCCCTCCCGGCCGAGGCCGCCGCCCGCTTTCTGGATCACGGATAGCGCGAGCCGGAACCGGCAACGCCGGCACCCCTGAAGGAGCACCGGCGCCGAAAGCCAGCCCACGCGGTAATATCCGAGCTACCTCAGCCGATCATGTAGCTGCCGCCAGCCCGCTTGATCTTGTGCGCGAGGGCCCCACGGAAGTGGCACGGCACCAGCCAGCGATTATCGCTGGCGCAAGCCTCGAGGAACTTCCGCCGTGTCTCGCGCGCCTGCTGCTTGTCGGTGTCGAACCCGGTCGACAGGTCCGGATAGACGACCTGCAGCGGCGAGTGGATCGCATCGCCGACGAAGAACGCGCGGTCGTTGCCGCGCGCAACGTCGAGACCGAGCTGGCCCGGCGTATGGCCCGGCAGCAGGCACAGCGACAGGCCCTTTGCGAGATCGTGCCCATCGTCGACCAGATCGCACGCCTTGGCTTCGACGATCGGGATCACGCTGTCGACGAGCGAGCCACCGCCGACCTCGGCCCGGTTCGGCTGCCCCATCCAGAAGTCGAGTTCCTTGCGGCCGAACAGGTAGCGCGCCTTGGGGAAGGTCGGCACCCACTTGCCATTCTCGAGCTTGGTGTTCCAGCCTACGTGATCGACATGCAGATGCGTGCAGAAGACGACGTCGATGTCCTCGGGCCTGAGGCCCAGCTTGGCGAGCTGACCGATGTAGTCCGTGCCCTCGCGCTTGTTGAAGAACGGTCGCGTCGGACGCTCCTTGTGCTCGCCCACGCAGGCATCGACCAGAATGTTGCGGCCGTCCACTTCCAGCACCATCGTCTGCACGACGAGGCGGATCTTGTTGCCCGTCAGCCAAGTCGGCTCGAGCCAGCTCCGGTGCGCGTCCACCTCCTCCGCCTTTGCGTCTGGGAAGATGAAGTTGACGTCCATCTCATAGGGGTCAAGGTCGACCACCGCGCGCACGCGGATGTCCCCGATCATCATGCTGGTCGCAGTCTCAGCCATCTTCATCTCCGTTGGAACAGCGCCCCGAGGCGCGGGATTGGATCGTCTATGCCAGCACGCCTTAGCGCGGCCCACAAGGTCGCCTGATTGGACGTGATCACCGGCACACGCAAGCGCTGCTCGAGGCTCTCGTGCAGTAGCAGCGTGGGAAAATCGGTGCAGGTCACGAGGCAGGCCTCCGAGCCCTCGCGAAATGTCGCGCAAACGTGGGCCTCTACCCGCTCGAGCGGTGTCTCCGCGATCAACGGATAATCGACCGGCCCATTGGCCCCGAGGCCGAGCCCCGCGATGGCGAGCGTCTCGATGCCATTCACCGCAAGAAACTCCCGCTCGTGATCGTTGAGCGCGTCGTGATAGGGCGTCGAGATGGAAACCCGCCGCGCGCCCAGCGCCTCCAGCGCATCCACGATCGCGGCCGCCGTGGTCACCAGCGGCACGCCCGTCGCCGCCTCGACCTCGCGCGCGAGCGAGTGCCGCGGATTGACCATCGAGCCCGCCGTGCAAGCATAGGCGACGACATCGACGCGCGCCTGCGCCAGCTCGGTGACCTTCGCTGAAATGTCGGCGACCAGCGCCCGCCGCCCCACCTCGCTCGCGTGGTCGAGATGGATCGGCATTCGGACCACGTGATGCGTGACGCCGTCGGGCAGCACGCGCGCCCACTCCGCCTCGTTGACCGTGTTGGTCGGCGGCACGATGAGGCCGATTTTCGCACGGAAGGAGTAGGCCGACTTGTGGCGACGAGGTGTCATCGAGCCCGCACTACATGATCGGCTTGCCGCGCACATCGGCGGCGCGCGTGATCTTGACGAGAACACCGAGCCCCGTGTCCGCGCCGACGTGCTCCTGCTCGCGCTTCGTCAGCCTGGCGAAAATGGCATCGTGGATTGGACCGGTCTCGTGCAGCTCCGCCGTCCCCCAGAAACGCAGAAACCCGGACTCCAGCAACCCCTCCCGCTGCACCTGGAAGTTCGCGTACATCACGCTCACCCGCCGGTCGTGCCCGAGGTTTTCGAGCGCCCCCTTCTTCGAGCGCTCCCCATAAGCGAGATGATCGTCGTCGAACACCAGCATGCTGCCCTTGGGGCTGATGTTCGGTCCGTCCGGCCCCGTCGTCGCCAGGAGGCACGGATAGCCGTCATCCCAGGCGTTGTTGATGAGCCGCTTGACCGTTTCGCTCAGTGCCATGTCAATTGCCTTGCGTATCGCAGAAATATCGGCCGCGGATTGACCCGCTTCAGTCGATGCTACCCGGCTGCCACCACGGATGCCAGCTCGAACCTCCGCACGATCGTGGGCACGATCATGGAGCGACCACGAAACGCGACCCGACCTCCGATCGGATCGCGTTTCGCACTACCACCGGCTGCTCGGAAAGCCGACCTCACTCTCCGCCCGCATTGGTATCGACCGCGCAAACCACATTGAGCAGCGCCTGCCGCTTCTCGACCGTGACGGCCTTCATCGCCCGCTCGAGCGCCGGCAACATCTGCTCGGGATCGGTAACCTGCTCGCCGTAGCCACCCGACACCTCGACGACTTTGTCGTAGCGCTGCTCGACATTGAAATAGGTCAGCGGTGCGTTGTTGGACTTCGCCGCATAGCCGTCCGGGTTGAGCCCAAGCGTGGCGCCGCGCACGGCCTGCCAGCGCTGGTTGTTGAACACCACCCACAGGATCGGCAGTTGCTGCTCGGCCGACACGTAGTGTGCCGATACCGGCACGTTGAACATGTAGGCGCCGTCTCCCAGCGTGCCGATCACGAGCTGATCGGGAGCCGCGAGCTTCGCGCCGAGCGCCACGCCCATGCCGTGACCAAGCCCCGAGGCCGCACCCGCGTTCAGCACCATGCACGGCCGGTCGACGTCGAGATACTGCGTCTGCAGCGGCGATTCCTTGATGACGATCGCGTCCTTGGTGCGCACCTGATTGATGCAGTGCGAGATCCATGCTGGCGCGATCGGGCTCGAGCCCTTGGAGGCCTGCAGCTTCTTGGCCCAGTTCTCCTCGAGCCGCGCGTGATGCGCTGCCACCTCGGCCCTCCGCTTTTCGATACGTACCGCGTTCGTTTTGGCAGGCCCCGCCATTGCCGCATCGAGCATCCGAAGGCCCAGATCGCTCGCGCACGCCATAGAGATATCGGCGGGGAACCCGCGCACCGGCACGAACGCGTACATCGGGTCGGGAGCCATGTGGATGACCTTGCACTCTTCGCTCGGCTTGACCTTCGAGGGCAGCCACGGCACTGCACAGTCGAACACGAGGATCGCATCTGCAGCCTTGACGTAGGCATCGGGATTGCCGCCTGCCATCATGGAATGATGTGTCGGCATTGCGATATAGCGATTGCGATACTCCACGACCGGGATGCCATAGTGCTCCGCCAGCGCCGTCAGCGCCGGCATCACGCCAGGGTTGCGCCCGCCCCAGTTGGTGATGATCACCGGGTTCTGCGCCTTGGCCAGAATGCTCGCCGCCTCCTCGAGCGCCTCCGGCGACGGCGCGGACGGCGAAGCGGGCTTCATACGGCTCGGGCTCGTGTAGGTGAACTCGTCCAACTCGACCGACAGCACCTCGCGCGGCAGCGACAGGTAGACTGGCCCCTTGGGGTCCGACATCGACAGCGTGATCATCCGATCCACAATCGTCTCGAGCTGCTGGGCGTTCCGCAGCTCATAGTCCCACTTCGCCGCCTCGCGCGTCATGCCCGCCTGGTCGTACATCTCCTGCGTCCAGTGACTATCGAGCGAGCGATGCCCCGTGAGCCCTTCCGCGTTGGTCGGCGTCCGCCCGGCCGTGAACAGCATCGGCACCTGCCCGCGGGCAGCGTTGAGCAGGCCGTTCATGGCGTTCGCTGTGCCGACATTGACGTGATGCATGGTGAGCTGCGGCCGCCCCGAAACGAGATAATGGCCGATCGCCATGTGCTGGGCGGTATTCTCGTGCGGGCATGTCACTGGCTTCGGATGCGGCAACCCCAGCGCCTGCGCCTTGGCAAGCGCCTCGATGATCGGCGCGAAATCCGTGCCGGCGTTGGCAAACAGGTAGTCCACGCCGCGATCGGCCAGCAGCGCCAGATAGGCGTCCGACACCGTCACGTTCTTCAAGGTCTTCTTGGGCATCAGGCGCTCTCCCGTCGGTTTCGATCGAATTGAACGCCATCTTGTGGCGTCACGGCTACACTGGCAACCCCTGGACGCCACACCCCCAGAAGGAGGCCCAGACGGCGGCCCGTCTGGACGGAGACAGACGGCGAGTACCTGACGCCGTGGTCCACTTGCTATTCGGGCTTCCCAGCCGATCGTTCCCGCACGCCCAACACGACGGCGAGGCTCGTCGTGGCGCTGCCGGGGGCGAGCGGCTTCTGTTGGCTGTCGTGCGGGGACCAGCCGGTCATGGAGATGATTTCGAATGTCGCTTTCACGCGGCCGTCCGGTGTCGAGAAACGCTCGGCGTAGATCTCGGCGGCGCGCATCAGCGTGGTGCGGGCAAGCGGGGTGCGGCGGCGGGCTGCGAGCGCATTGGTAGCACCCATGCCGCGCAATTCGCGCATCAGGTCGAACGGCGTGGCATAGGTGACGGTCAACGCATCTGCGTCGGCTACGGGCAGCGCAAAGCCTGCGCGCTGGAGGAGGGCGCCGGCGTCGCGCACATCGGCGAACGGAGCGACGCGTGGGGAGGCTCCGCCCTCGATCTCAGCCTCGGCGGCGAGGAATGCCTCGCGCAATTCGGTCAAGGTTGCACCGCCCAGCATGACGCCGAGAAACAGGCCATCGGGCTTCAATGCACGACGGATCTGCAAGAGCGCGCCCGGTACGTCGTTGACGTGCTGCAACGTGAGGGGGGCGACGACGAGATCGAGGGTTTCAGCGCGGAACGGCAGCAATTCCTCGTCGGCGAGCGCGCGGGGACCATCGCAGCGGGCGAGCAGGGCCGGGGCGCTCTCGGCTTCGATCACGAGCCGAATGGAGGGCAACGCACGCAGGCGGCGTCCGACGATGCCGTGATGCGCGCCGAGCACGAGCGTCACCTCGAAAGTACGGCGCACGACGGCGAGGCGGTCGGCTAAGTCGTCGGCCACGTGCGCCAGCAGGAAATCGTGGCGATCAGCGCACGCGGCTGCGCGGTCGCGACGTCGGACGAGGAGGGCTCGGTCGAAGACGATCGGGGCGGTGGGCGGTTGGGGAGAGCGCATGGGTTCAGTCTACAGGTCGATAGGGCTGCCGTCGCCTTTCAACACGCCGCGCATGGCCGGTGGCTGGTAGCTGATGGCAGTGACTTGCCGGCCGAGCGCGCTCGGGGCACAGTTCTCGCGGAACCATTGATGGAGAAACAAGTCACAATGAAGCGAATTCCGCTGAGCCTTTCCGTCTGCAACTACGATCGCACCGCGGCGCTGTTCGATGGGCGCGTGACGATGGAAGGCGTCGATCTCAACCCGGTGGCGCTGGAGCCGGAAGAATCGTTCCACCGCGCCTTCAAATACCGCGAGTTCGACGTCTCCGAGCTGTCGCTGTCGAGCCATACGCTGTCGGTGGCGCGCGGTGACAATCACTACGTGGGCATCCCCGCATACGTCTCGCGGTTGTTCCGGCATTCTAGCCTCTACATCCGCACCGACCGGGGCATCAAGTCGCCGGCCGACTTGCGCGGCAGGATCGTCGGATTGCCCGAGTACCAGATGACGGCCAACGTCTGGCTCCGCGGTATCATTACTGACGAGTACGGCGTGCATCCCCGCGAGATAAAGTGGCGCAACGGCGGGCTCGAGGAGCCGGGCCGGGAGGAGCGCACCAAGATCAAGCTGCCCGACGACGTCGAGCTGAAGGCGATCCCGACGGATCGGACGCTTTCCGACATGCTGGAGAAGGGCGAAATCGACGCGCTGCTCGCCGCGCGTGCGCCCTCGTGCTTCCTGCGCGGTGCGCCGAACGTCGATCGGATGTGGCCGGACTACCCGAAGGTGGAGGAGGCCTATTTCAAGAAGACGGGGGTATTCCCGATCATGCACATCATGGGCGTGCGGAAATCCCTGGCCGAGGCGCATCCGTGGCTGCCGGTGAGCATCTTCAAGGCGTTCATCAAGGCGAAAGAACTCTGCACGCACGAAATGGGGCAGATTGGCCACCTGTTCTCGTCGCTGCCGTGGAGCGTCTACGAGCATGAGCGGCTGCAGCGCGAGATGGGCAGGGACTACTGGAGCTACGGGCTCGAGGCGAACCACAAGGTGCTCGACATGCTGACGCGCTATTCATACGAGCACGGGCTGTCGTCGCGCAAGGTAGCGCCGGAAGAACTGTTCTGGCCCGCGACGCACGACCTGTCGAAGATTTGACGACCTGTCGAAGACTTGACCAAATGGCACGCGGCCTCGCCTTCGGCGAGGCCGATGTCACTTGCGATACGCGCGGCTCGCAATCAGCGAGGTTCAGGCCGCGCGCTTGAGCAGGAAGCGGTAGACGCCGCCGGACTCAGAATGCTCCAGGAGTTCGTGGCCGGTCTGGCGAGCGAAGGCCTGGAAGTCGGCAACCGCGCCGGGATCGGTAGCGAGAATTTCGAGCGTGCCGCCAACCGGCACCTCGCCGATGGCCTTCTTGGCCTTGAGGATGGGAATGGGGCAGTTCGCGCCCTTGGTATCGATGGTCTTGTCTGCCATGCTCGTTTCCTCCTCGCCCGTATTACCGATGCCAATATTCCAACATGCGAAAGTGTCTATATCTCAACCCATGCGGCACGTCGATAGTTTGCAGGCCGCATCTTTGCCCGCGCACTCAGATGGCCTATCAGGCGGGATCGCCGTCACGTGATGATCCTGCCGGAGCCACCAATGCGCTTCGCCATGCTGGCCCGCAATCCTGAACTCTACTCGCACAGGCGGCTGGTGGAGGCAGCAGTGGCGCTCGGGCATTCCGTCGATGTCATCAACACGCTGCGCGTGTACATGAACATCACATCGAACCGGCCGACGCTGCACTACGGCGGCAAGACGCTGCCGATTTACGACGCGGTCATCCCGCGCATCGGGGCGTCGATCACCGGGTTCGGTCTCGCGGTGCTGCGCCAGTTCGAGATCCAGGGGGTCTATCCGCTGAACGAGAGTGTCGCGATCGGGCGCTCGCGGGACAAGCTTCGCGCGCTGCAATTGCTGGCGCGGCGCGGGTTGGGGCTGCCGGTGACGGCGTTCGCGCACGGGCCGCGCTCGGCTGAGGCCGTGGTCAAGGAAGTCGGGGGGGCACCGGTCATCATCAAACTGCTCGAGGGCACCCAGGGCATGGGGGTCATTCTGGCGGAGACGGATCCGTCCGCCATCTCGATCATCGAGGCGTTCAGCGCGGCCAACGTCAACATCATGGTGCAGGAGTTCATCGAGGAGGCTGGCGGCACGGATATTCGCGCGCTGGTCGTCGGCGGCCGGGTGGTCGGCGCGATGAAGCGGATTGGGCGCAAGGGCGACTTCCGCTCCAATCTGCACCGCGGCGGCAAGGGTGAGAAGGTCGAGATCACGCACGAGGAAGCGGACACGGCGATCCGCTCGGCGGAGGCGCTCGGGCTCAACGTGTGCGGTGTCGACATCCTGCGCTCGCGACGAGGACCGGTCGTGATCGAGGTGAATTCCTCGCCGGGGCTGGAAGGCATCGAGCGCGCCACGGGGGTGGACATAGCGGGCGAGATCATCCGCTTTCTGGAGATCAACGCACGGCACGGGGCGACCGAGACCAAGGGGAAGGGATGAGCGGGGTAGCCGATCGTCAGATACGGGCGGTCTGGAAGATGCCTTTCCTTCGTCCCACATTAAGGGCAATAGGACCCCCCTGACAGTCGTTCGCTGAGCCAAGGCCCCGATGACCAACTTCTCTCCCCGTGAGATCGTCTCCGAGCTCGACCGATATATCGTCGGGCAGGCCGACGCCAAGCGCGCCGTTGCGATCGCGCTCAGGAACCGCTGGCGGCGCCAGCAGCTCGAGGGTGAGATGAAGGAGGAGGTGCTGCCCAAGAATATCCTGATGATCGGCCCCACCGGCGTCGGCAAGACGGAGATCTCGCGGCGTCTGGCCAAGCTGGCAGGCGCGCCGTTCATGAAGGTCGAGGCGACCAAGTTCACCGAGGTGGGCTACGTCGGCCGCGATGTGGAGAGCATCATTCGCGATCTCGTGGAGGTCGGCCGCGCGATGGTGCGCGAGGTCAAGCGCAAGGAGGTCCGGGTCCGCGCGGAGAAGGCGGCGGAGGAACGCGTGCTTGATGCGCTCGTCGGCGGCTCGTCGTCGCCCGCTACGCGTGAGAGCTTCCGGCGGCGGCTGCGCGGCAACGAGCTCAACGACAAGGAGATCGAGATCCAGGTGGCCGACGGCGGCGGCGGTGGGCTGCCGATGTTCGATCTGCCAGGCCAGCCGGGCGCCTCGGTCGGCATGATGAATCTGCAGGATATGCTCGGCAAGGCGCTCGGCGGGCGGACGAAGTCACGCCGCGTCACGGTCAAGGACAGCCACGAACTCCTGATCAGCGAGGAGAGCGACAAGCTGATCGATCCGGAGGTGATAACCGCGGAGGCGATCCGGGCGGTGGAGGACAACGGCATCGTGTTCCTCGACGAGATCGACAAGATCTGCTCGCGGTCGGAGGCGGGGCGCGTCGGCGCGGACGTATCGCGCGAAGGCGTGCAGCGCGATCTCCTTCCGCTGATCGAGGGCACCACGGTCTCCACGAAGTACGGACCGGTCAAGACCGACCACGTGCTGTTCATCGCATCGGGCGCGTTCCATATCGCAAAGCCGTCCGACCTTTTGCCCGAGCTGCAGGGGCGGCTGCCGATCCGCGTCGAGCTGAAGCCGCTCACACGCGATGATTTCCGCCGCATCCTGACCGAACCGCAGGCGAGCCTCATCAAGCAGTACATCGCATTGATGGCGACGGAGGGCGTCAAGCTCGTCATCACCGACGACGCGATCGACGCGCTGGCCGACATCGCCGTGCAGGTCAACTCGACGGTGGAGAACATCGGCGCGCGGCGGCTGCAGACGGTGATGGAGCGCGTGCTCGACGAGATCTCGTTCGAGGCATCCGACAAGAACGGCGAGGAGATCACCATCGACTGCGCGTACGTCGAGGCGCATCTCGGCGACCTCGCGCGGAACACCGATCTCAGCAAGTTCATTCTGTAGCGGGAAATAAACGCACCACCCGCTATCGCAAGCGAGAGCGGAGGCCGAGATCAGGGTTTCATGCGTCGCGCGTATCGTGCGCGCTTCGCATGCGTCTCGCCCCCGGTTCCCGGGCGGCGCTGCGCCATGCTTGGCTCTTCCCCGATGACCGCCGCGACTTCAATCAAAACGGAAATATCATGTCCATCGCCTGCGGTATCGACTTCGGCACCTCAAACTCGGCAGTTGGCGTCTCACGCAACGGGCGTGCGCGCCTGCTCGCCTTGCAGGAGGACGCAACCTCGGTGCCGACTGCGCTGTTCTTCAGTCTCGAAGACGACACCCGTAGCCACGGGCGCGAGGCGATGAAGCGCTATCTGAGCCAGGAGCCAGGGCGGTTGATGCGCTCCATCAAAAGCCTGCTCGGCACCTCGCTGTGGAGCGAGACGACGCAGGTGAAGCATCGCCGCTACGCGTTCGCGGACATCGTGGCGGATTATCTGCGGTTCCTGCGCACGGCGGGGGGCAGCCAGCTCGATGCCGAATTGGACAGCGTCGTGCTCGGCCGGCCGGTGTTTTTCGTCGACGACGACGCGGAGGCCGACCGCGCCGCGCAGGACCAACTGACGGCGGCGGCGCACGCGGCGGGCTTCAAGTCTGTCGAGCTTCAGCTCGAGCCGATCGCTGCGGCGCTGCACTACGAGACGAGCGTTGCCGCAGAGGAAATCGCGCTCGTCGCGGACATCGGCGGCGGCACGTCGGATTTTTCGATCGTGCGCGTGTCGCCCGAATTGGCTGGCAAGACGGACCGTCGAGGTGACGTGCTCGGCACCAGTGGCGTGCACATCGGCGGAACGGACTTCGACCGCCTGCTCAGCATGACGACACTGATGCCGTTCCTGGGGCTGCGCTCCAAACTGAAGCGGGAAGGGATGGAGGCACCGTCGTGGTATTTCGCCGACCTTGCGACGTGGCACCGCGTGAACTTCCTCTACGACCAGAAGGTGATCGCGGAAATCAAAACCGTGCGGCGTGATTCGGCGGAGCCAGCAAAGATCGAGCGCCTTTTGCGCGTGCTCGATAAGCGGCTGGGACACGAGCTGCTGGGGCGCATCGAGACGGCCAAGATCGCGATCGGCGAGGAGAAGATGGCGCCGCTGTCTCTGTCGGGGGTGGCGCAGGGGCTCGCGCTTCGCGTCGAGCGGGGCCGTTTCGAGCGGGCCATCGCGGAATGCCTCGACAGCATCGAAGGGCGCATCGGCGAGGTCATCAGGCAGGCCGGCATCGAGGCTGGCGACATCCGCACGGTGTTCATGACGGGCGGCTCGTGTGGCGTGCCGGCGGTGCGCGATGCGATCGTGCGCGGAGTTCCGGAGGCACGCGTCGTCGCGGGCGATGCTTTCGGCAGCGTGGCGACGGGGCTCGCGCTCGAGGCAGAGCGGCGTTTCGGAGGCAGGTGAGCCGGCCCCGCTCGGCGGATGCCTAGAAGATATGTGTGGGATGGAGGGGAGGGATCATCTGTTCACCTCGCCGACAGGAATGCGCCACGGCATGGCCGCACGCACAACCAACTGGCGCCCCAAAGGAACCTTAGCTGTGAGCTGGGATTTCAGGTGAGGGATGGCTCTGTCCGATGGTCTGTAGGTGCCGTGGCGCGGATCGCGGCGGCAGGACCATGCCGGGTGGCATCCGTCCATGTCAGGGGCAGTGCGCACCATGAGCATTTCCGGCAGCGCAGGACAGCCAGGTGGAGGCCGCTTCGAGGATTGGGCCGACGGGCCAGCCGATCCCAAGGACTGGAAGAAGGTCGTCCTGATCGTCGGGCTCGGCATCCTGTCCTGGGTCGCCACCTACGTCGGTATGCTCGAGCTGATCGAGGCCAACATGGGCGAGCTGCCGCTCGTCCACAAGCTGATCGTGGCGTTTTCGGTCGCCATGCTGATGATCATGATCGTGTGGCTGCTCGACCAGATGTTCGCGCCGCTGCCGCTTTTCACCAAGCTGCTTTACGCCCTGGGCTACGTGTTCCTGACGCTCATCTCGGTGGGCTTCGGGTTCGGCTTCTACTGGAAGGTTCTTGAAAGCCGATCGGAGGCTTCGCGCTCCGCCGAGGGCGCCGTTGGGCAGGTGCAGAACTCGCTTCTCGCGGCGTCCGCCCGTCTCGACCAGTTGCAGCAGACGCTCGATTCGCTCACCACCATCTCGCGCCAGAAGGCCGACAACGAGCGGACGACGGGGACCTCGTGCCCCGGCTCGCGCGCTGGCGACGGGCCCCGTCGCAAAATGCGCGAGGATGACGCTGCGCGGTTTTCATTCGCGGGTGACTTCGTCAAGGGGCGCGCCGGACTGGTGAAGAAGGAGATCGGCGGTCTCGAGGCCGAACTCCTCAAGATTGCGCGCGACGACAAGTCGATCGTCGACAAGTCGGGTACGCGCAACGAGTTCATGCGCAGCCTCGGCCGCAAGCTCGACGGTACGGTGACCGGCTTCAATGCGTTCCGCACTGATCCGCAGCTTCGCCAGATCCGTGCCGATCTCGCCGAACGCGCGGACAAGACGACGTTCCCGGACAGCCGGGGCGGCACCTATTCCTGTCCCGATGCGCAGCTCTCGACAGCGCTCAAGGGCGTCGTGCGCGCCATCGACGGTCTGCCGGAGCTCGAGAAGCCCAAGATCGCGACAGTGGAGGGCTCGGAGGCGACCATCGAGGCGTTCCGCCGGCTGACGGCGACATTCCATGGCCTCATCGTATTCAAGCTGCCGCCTTCGGCCGACGAGCAGCGCGAGTTACAGAAGAAAGCCGTGCAATCGGTGGAGAATCCGCAGGCCGCCCGGCTCGCACAGGCGGCCAATCAGCAGGCGGGACTTTCGAGCCGCGACTACATTCCATTGGCGGTCGCGTTGTTCGTCGACTTGTGTCTGTTGCTCGTTTCGATGGGTAGGCCGATCAATCGCCTCCAGAGCCTGGTGCCGAAGATGCGCGAGGCGGAGCGCGGGCCGGTGATCCAGATCCTATCGCGCTTCAGCGAGATCCACCGCGACCAGAGTATGCGCGAGAGCTTCGAGGTGCTGCGGCACGTCGTGTTCGACTATGCCGGCGCCTATTACGTGGCGGTGCCGCTAGATGCGCCGTACTTCGAGACGAGGCGCGAGCAGGTGGTCGATCAGGCAACTCGCAAGGCCCGTCTCGTAACGCGGCAGGTTGCGCTGCCGCCCGCTCGGCGCGACGAGATGCGGGTCGAGGCGCACCTCATCGGCAACCTGTTCGCCAGCTTCGAGAAGGACAAGGTGTTCAAGCGCGTGATGTGGCTCAACACGGAAGCCGCGCGCCGGCGCTTGCAGCAGCAGGGCAGCAAGTTCGCGAACTCCGAGGCTTTCCGCATCTACCGCTTCGCGGATGGAGCGTGGTCGCAGATCATCCTGGGGGCTGTGATGGGTGCTGCCCGCCGGGTGGAGGCGCGGCGCGGCGTCGTCGCAGACGAGGCCGGCCGGCGCGAGCCGACGCTCGAACTGCTGAGCGACCGGATGCGACAGGCGGAGGTCGAGGCGGAAGCTGATCGCCACGCACCGGCACCCAAGCCGGTGCCGGAGCGCCGCCGCGGATACGCCGCCGTGCCTTTGCCGGTCGATCCGGATCTGGCTGCTCAATTCGGACCGTATGCCACCGGTGCGCAGGCCGAGCGCGCCGAGCGCTATCCCGCGGCTGCGGCCCACGACAGTCGGCACGCCAACAACAACACGCGGCCGGGTCCGTCGGCGTGGGCGGGGCCTTCAACGGCAGCGCCCGCCGAGCTGCCCGAGGCGCCGAACGTGCTGCCCTTCAAGCAGCAGCCCGGCGGCCCGCGCGGTCTGGCCGACGAAGGAACCGGTGAGGCAGACGACATGCGGTTGCCCAATATCATCGCGCGCGGCCACGCGGTCGCGGCGGCTCGCCTCGAGCCCACGGTGGGGGCGATGCCTGACAGCCGAGCCATGACGGTGACGGCGACCGAGCGACGGTTCTCGTTCGAGGTGCCGCTCAACGAGGCCGGCTTTGCGCAAGGGCTTTATGGCGTTGCCGGTGTCCTTCGCAGTCGAGCTGCTGGGATGTCGCTGGCGGCCCAGGAAACGACCGTGGAACAGGACGTGCAGGCTGGCGGCGAGGCTGGCAGCGAGGCTGGCGAGACGGATCGCACCGAGAGTGCGCCAACCATCGTTGCACTTCCTGTCACAACAGTGGCGACGGCCCAGCCTTCGGTTGCCGACCGGGCGACCGCGCTGGCCTTGCCGGCGCCGATACGGGAGCACGAGCACCGTGGGTGAGACGCAGGTGTTCAACGTAGAAATTTCACCGGGCGTGGGACACTGTGAAAGACTTATTTAACCGCCCTGGGCTTTACATGATGCCTACAACCAGACGGCTTCAGCGGCGGCTGCCCATCGCCCCTACTGAGCCGCGACAGAGGGAACTTGCATGAGCCGGAAAGTCGCGCCTTTCATCGACATCGTCAGGCTGGAGGACAAGGAGGCCAAGTTGACGGCCTTTATCCGCACTCTCGTCGAGCAGACGGGCGGCGTGAGCGATGCCGATCCGAAAGGAAACGCGGTGCTGCTCATCGCACGCTCGACCGAGAGCCCGGTGGCGAAGGCGGTCGCAGCGCTCGTCCGCGAGGGAACCATTCGCGTGCCGGTCAAGACAATTCTGGCGCTTGCACCAAGGCAGGAGGCCGAGGGCGTCAGCGAGACGTTGTCGGCGATCGTCGGTACGCATGGCGGCCGGCTGGTGCGCGATGTGCGCCTCTTCGATGCCCACGAGCAGATCGTTCTTGGGCAGGCGGCGAGCTGGACCGGCGACTGCATGCGCCGCGATCCGATGAAGCGTGACGCCTTCGAGTGCTTCGCTGGCGACTGCAGCAAGACTGCGGGCTGGGCGCGGACCTCTTTCGAACGGCTGTGGAACATCTGCGAGCCGCTGCCGGAAGACCTGCTGCAGCCCGTCACCGCTGAGACCTGTCCGCCGCCGGTCGGCGTTGAGGATGCGGTGGCCGAACCGCTAGGCAGCCCCCAAGTCTGAGACGGATTGATCAAGTCAGCCAAGAGTTTTTGCGCGCCGGCAGGGTCTCTCCTGCCGGCGTTCTCGTTCGACGGTCGGCATCACAGTCGAAAGCGTGGGGATCGCGCCCGCAATTGGGCGCAATTATCCGATTTTGTCGGTAGCAGTCTTTCGCCAGTGGCTGGAAATGCGCGCCGCGTTGGGTGATGCTACACTCGACGTCCATCCGCAATTCCGGTTCGCGTGTCTCGTCGAGAGGTTTCCCATGCTCCGCGCGCTCATCGTTCTGCTGACTGCGCTCGCAGGCTTGCCAGCGATGGCTCAGCAGGCCGCGACGACTTCGGTTTTCACTCATCAAGGGGCATCACGAGATGCCGCGCGCTACGAGGCGCAACTCAAGGCAGCGCTGCCGGCGCAACAGCAGAACCGCCGGGCGCGTGATCTCAAGGCGGCAGGGGAGAAGCTGCTCGCAGCCGGCGCCGACGTGCGGGGAGCCGCACGACAGCTTTCGCAGGCAGCCGCCCTGGAGCCGCAGGATTGGGAGAGCTGGCTCGGCCTGGCTCGAGCATTGCTCGCCATCAAGCCCTCCGAGAACACCTCCGAACGCTTCGAGCTTCCCACCCAAGCCACCGCCGCAGCCTACACGGCCTATCAGCGTGCGCCGAACGATGCGGCACGCGCGCTCGCGCTCGTCGTGCTGGGGGAAGCGTTCCGCCGCCGCTCCATATGGCGGCCGGCGATCGATGCACTGCGCGTCAGTCTCGCGCTCGCGGACAATCCTACCGTCCGCAGGACTTACGAAACGCTGCGCGCCCAGCACGGCTTCCGGATGCTCGACTATACGGTCGAGAACGAAGCGCAGGATCCGCGGCTGTGCATCCAGTTCTCCGAGCGATTGCAGCGGGCGGAGGTGGATCTGGCGCGCTTCGTCGCGCTGGATGGCAAGGCAGCCGACAACATCACGGGCGAGGGGCGGCAGGTCTGTATCGAGGGGCTGAGCCACGGCAAGCGCTACGAGGTGACTGTGCGCGCGGGGCTGCCTTCGGTGATCGGCGAGGCGCTGCTGAAACCGGCGATTATTCCAGTCTATGTGCGTGACCGGTCACCGGTCGTGCGCTTCCCGGCCAAGAGCTACGTGCTGCCTTCGCGCGGCCAGCAGGGGCTGCCCGTCAATTCGATCAACACCAGCCGGCTCGGCATCGAGATCTATCGCGTCGGCGACAGGAACCTGACGGCGGTGACGGGAAGCAACGGCGATTTCATGCGGCAGCTATCGGGCTCGGATGCAGCCACGCTCGCGGCCGAGCGGGGCGCCAAGGTCTATTCAGGCGAGCTCGAGGTGACGCCGAGGCTCAATGCGGAAGTGACGACCGCAGTGCCGATCGGCGAGGCCGTTCCCGAGCTCAAACCCGGCGTCTATGCGATGCTCGCTCGCGTGCTCGATGCCAAGGGCAAAGGCGACGACGAGAGTACGGGGCGGAGTGCGACGCAATGGTTCATCGTCTCCGACCTCGGTCTGGCGGCGTTCACCGGCGACAACGGATTGCACGCCTTCGTGCGATCGCTCACCACGACGGAGCCAGTTCATAATGCCGGCGTGCGGATCGTCGCGCGCAATAACGAAGTGCTGGCGCAGGGACGCACGGACGGAGCCGGTTATGTGCGGTTCGAGCCGGGAATGGTGCGCGGTGAGGGCGGTCTGCAGCCGGCGCTGCTGATCGCGGAGACGGCGAATGGGCAATACGCTTTCCTGGATCTGGCGAGTGGTGCTTTCGATCTGTCAGACCGGGGCGTGAAAGGCCGTGCGAGCCCAGGTGCGCTCGATGCCTACCTGTATTCCGATCGCGGGGTCTATCGGCCGGGCGAAACTGTCCATCTCAATGGGCTCATGCGCGACAAGGCGGGTGCAGCATCGGTGGTGCCGGCCACGCTCATCGTGACGCGACCCGACGGCGTCGAGCATGTCCGCATCGCGCTGACGGATCAAGGGCTGGGCGGGCGGGCGCATCAGTTGCGTCTGTCGGGCACCGCCATGACGGGTACGTGGCGCGCGAAGCTTCACACCGACCCGAAGGCAGATCCGCTTTCGGCGGCCGCGTTCCTCGTCGAGGATTTCGTGCCGGAGCGACTCGAGTTGCGCTTGAGGCCGGCACAGCCCGCGCTCGTGCCGGAGGTGGCCGGTACCATCGACGTCACGGGGCGCTATCTCTACGGACCGCCTGCGGCCAATCTCGCCGCAGAGGCGGAGATCGTCGTGAAGACAGGAACCGTGGCGGGCGCAGTACCGTTCCCGGGCTATCGCTTCGGCCTGGTCGACGAGAAGATCACTCCAGTCCGCAAAGCGCTCGAGAAGGTGCCTGGAACGGACGCGAAGGGCGAACTGCCGCTCGAGGTGCTGCTGCCGCCGATCCCGCGCACGGTCCAGCCGCTGATGGCGGAGGTGATGGTACGCCTGCGTGAGCCGGGCGGAAGGACCATCGAGCGCAAGGTGAGCCTGCCCGTCGATGCGCGCCTGCCGCGGATCGGCATCAAGCCTGCCTTCAGCGGCGATGGTGTCGGCGATGGCGAGGCGGCGTCTTTCGATGTCGTCATTCTCGACGAGAGCAGCCGCCGGCTCGGCGGCAAGAGACTGGCATGGACGCTCTACAGGCTCGAGAGCAATTGGCAGTGGTACCGGCGGGACGATTCCTGGCAGTACGAGGCTGTCACGCTCACGCGAAAGGCCGGCAACGGCCACATCGACAGCCAGACCGACGTGCCGGCAAAGATCGAGCAAAGGTTGGAAGGCGGACGCTATCGGCTGGAGGTTGCGAGCACCGAGGCTGGCGGACCGGTCACGACAGTCAACTTCAATGTCGGCTGGTATGGTGGCGAGCAGGCCGATACGCCCGAGATGCTCGACCTAGCGCTCGACAAGTCGGACTACAAGCCGGGCGAGACGGCGAAGCTCAAGGTCGCCTCGCGCCAGGGCGGCAAGTTGCTCGTCACAGTGCTCGGCGGCGGGCTGCTCGCGCAGCGCACTGTCGATTTGCCCAATGGCGGGGGAGAGGTGTCGCTCGATGTCGGGCGCAACTGGGGCTCGGGCGCCTACGTGACCGCCTCGCTCTATCGTGCGCTGGACGAGAAACAGCGGCGGATGCCGTCGCGGGCGATCGGGCTCAAGTGGCTGCAGATCGATCAGTCCGAGCGAACGCTGAAGGTGGCGCTCGGTGCTCCCGACAAGATCGGTTCAGGCTCGCGGCTCACGGTGCCGATCAAGGTCGAGGGGCTGGCGCGCGGCGAGGAAGCCCGCGTGACGGTTGCAGCCGTAGATACCGGCATTCTCAATCTGACGCGTTTCGAGGCGCCCAAACCTGAGGGTTGGTTCTACGCGCAGACGAAGCTTGGCTCGGAAGTGCGCGACCTCTACGGCCGCCTCATCGACGGGATGCGAGCAGAGCGGGGCAAGCTGCGCTCGGGCGGCGACGGCGCGGAGGGTGGTGGCATGTCGATGTCCGGCAGCCCGCCGGTCGAGACGCTGGTGGCGCTGCATTCAGGCATCGTGAAAGTCGCACCGGACGGCACGGCCAGCGTCGCGTTCGATCTTCCCGACTTCAATGGACAGGTGAGCCTGATGGCCGTCGCGTGGAGCGGGGCCAAGGTCGGGCACGGCACGAGAAACGTGATCGTTCGGGATCCGATCGCGCTCACGGTAACGGCGCCGCGTTTCCTCACGCTTGGCGACGAGGCGCGGCTCGATCTTTCGCTGCACAACGTCGAAGGAGCAGCGGGTGCCTACAAGCTCGCCGTGGAGCTGGAAACCGCTGCCGGTGCTGGAGCTTCTATCCTGCAGCGCGACGTGGCGCTGAAAGCCAGCGAGCGGCGCTCCGAACGGCTCACGGTGAAGCCCGGCGAAACGGGTCTCGTCAGCTATGCGGTGCGGATCACCGGTCCCGGCGGCGTGGACGTGAAGCGCCGCCTGACGCTCGACGTGAAAGTGCCCGGCGGCGACATCAAGCGGGTGACGGTGGCAAAGATCGCGCCGCGGACAGGCAAGCTCACATTGTCGAAGGATCTGCTGACCGACCTCATTCCCGGCCGTAGCATGGTCAACGTGAACGTCGGTCCCGTGGCCGCGTTCGACGTGCCGGGCCTGCTGACCCAGCTCGATCGCTATCCATATGGCTGTGCGGAACAGACGACCTCGCGCGCCCTGCCATTGCTCTACGCCAACGAGATGGCTTCCCAGCTCGGGCTGCGCGCGGACGGCGACATCAAGGAGCGCGTGCAGGGTGCCGTCGATCGCGTGCTCGAAATGCAGACGTCGTCGGGCGCATTCGGCATATGGGGTCCGCGCAATCCGGACATGTGGCTCACCGCCTATGTCACGGACTTCCTGACGCGGGCGAAGGAGACGGGATATCAGGTAAAGCCGCAGGCGTTCACCGCCGCGCTCGACCGGTTGCAGTCGTTCGTGTCCTACGCCTCCGACTTCGACAAGGGCGGTGAGGACCGGGCCTATGCACTCTATGTGCTGACGCGCAACGGCCGTGCACCGGCCGGCGAGCTGCGCTACTACGTCGACACGCGGCTCGAGCGGTTCTCCTCGAGCCTGGCGAAGGCGCAGCTCGGTGCAGCACTCGCCATGATCGGCGAGCGGGAGCGGGCCGAACTGGCGTTCCGCGCAGCGCTCGATCTGCCGGCGGAAAAGGGGACCGAGTACCGTGGCGACTACGGCTCGCGCATCCGCGATGGTGCCGCGCTTTTGACGCTCGCCTCCGAGGTGAAGGCCGTGACGGGCGAGGTTCCGCGGCTTGCCAGTGTGCTCGCCAAGGCGTTCTCCGAGCGCACGTACACCTCGACGCAAGAGCAGGCGTGGATGCTTCTGGCCGCACGCGCACTTTCCGAGCAGGCCCGGACGACGGAGCTCACTGTCGGGGGGATTGCGCACAAGGGTCAGCTCATGCGTCGTATTCGTGGCGCCGAGCTCATCGACGGGCAACTCGTCATCACCAACGAGAGCGATCAGGCGGTGGATGCGGTGGTGTCGGTGATCGGCGCTGCGCTGACGCCCGAGCCGGCGGTCGAGAAGGGCTTCCGCATCGAGCGCAGCTACTACACGCTCGACGGGCGGAAGGTGGATCTCGAAAGCGCATCGGGCGGCGCGGGACGCTTGCAGCAGAACGATCGCCTCGTCGCGGTGGTGAAGGTCGAGGCCTCCGAGAAGGGCGGGCGGGTGCTGCTCGTCGACCGGTTGCCGGCGGGGCTCGAAATCGAGAACCCGCGCATCGTCGAAAGCGGCGACGTGAAAAGCCTCGCCTGGCTCAAGACGACGGCGCGGCCGGAGCATTCCGAGTTCCGCGACGACCGGTTCGTGGCCGCATTCAATTTCTCCGGGCGGCAGCGCGGCCGGGGAGACGACGACGAAGCCGAGGGCGATGCTACCAAGGGGCCGGTCGCCAGCGCCACCGTCGCCTACATGGTTCGCGCGGTGACACCGGGCAGCTTCGTGCATCCGGCCGCGACGGTGGAGGACATGTACCGTCCGGAGCGGTATGCGCGGACCGCAACTGGCCGCCTCACTGTGACGGCGAAGGAGTAGGCACAAAGCTGCGTGCTTCCCCGCCGCAGTTCGGGCTCGCGATTCCGGGAGCCCCAAAAAGCAACATGACTGAAACGATGCGACTGCCCATTGCCACCGGAAGACATGACATGGCGTTCGGTAAGCGAGACAGCGACGCCAGAAGAACTTCACGATTCCGCAGAATAGCGACGGGTGTTCTGCTGGTCGCGCTGTCGCCGTTCATTGCTTTCGGCACGGGCGCGCTACTCATGGGGCCGGCGCCGATCGCGCGCGGGGAGCACGTGTCTACGACAGTGCTCGACCGTAACGGCGAGCTGCTGCGGGCGTTCACCACGCCAGAAGGCCGCTGGCGCTTGCCGATCGAGCCCGGCGATGTCGATCAGCGCTATCTGGCGCTGCTCTTGGCATTCGAGGACCAGCGCTTCCACCAGCACCGCGGCGCCGATCCGATCGCGTTCGCGCGTGCTGCGTATCAGCTCGTCAAGCACCGCCGTCTCGTCTCCGGCGGCTCGACACTCACCATGCAGGTCGCGCGCCTGCTCGAGGGCGAGCACGAGAAGACGGCGATGGGCAAGCTGCGCCAGATCGTGCGTGCAGTTCAGCTCGAAGCGAGCCTCTCGAAGCAGCAGGTGCTGCGGCTCTACCTTCGCCTCGCACCGTTCGGGGGCAATCTCGAAGGCGTGCGGGCAGCGTCGTGGGCATACTTCGGCAAGGAGCCGCGGCGGCTGTCGATCGCCGAGGCGGCGCTGCTCGTCGCACTGCCGCAAGCCCCTGGCGTGCGCCGGCCGGATCGCAATCCGCAAGCCGCGCAGCGCGCGCGCGATCGTGTGTTGGCGCGGGCAATGGAGAGCGGCATCATAACGCGGGAAGAAGCCGCGCAGGCTGTCAGGGAGCGCGTGCCGACTGCGCGTGCGGAGTTTCCAAAGCACGCCCCGCATCTGGCCGAGGCAGAGATGGCGCGGCAGCCCAAGCTCGCGGTGCATCGGCTGACCGTGGTGCGGCAGGTTCAGGCGAACCTCGAGACGCTGGCCCGCACCCATGCGCGTGCGCTCGGCGAGCGGTTGTCGGCCGCGATCCTCGCGATCGACCATCGCAGCGGAGAGGTGATCGCGCATCTGGGCTCGTCCGACTACTTCGACGAGCGCCGCCTCGGAGCCATCGACATGACGGCTGCAGTGCGCTCGCCGGGATCGACGCTGAAGCCGTTCATCTACGGGATGGGTTTCGAGGCCGGGATCGCACATCCCGAGACGCTGATCGAGGACCGTCCGACGCGGTTCGGCAACTACGCGCCCAAGAATTTCGACGAGGACTTCCACGGCACCGTGACGATCCGCGAGGCGTTGGCGCAGTCGCTCAACATTCCTTCGGTCAAGGTGCTCGATACACTGGGACCGGCGCGGCTCGTCGCGCGCTTCAAACGCAACGGCGTGCTGCCCGTGCTGCCCGGTGATGGCGAGCCCACGCTGGCGATCGCGCTCGGCGGCGTGGGAATGCGGCTCCGCGATCTGGCGCAGCTTTACGGCGGTCTTGCGCGCGGCGGCGAGGCGGTGGCGTTGTCGCATATCGCAGGCGGCGGAGGAGAGGCCGGCACTCCGGTCTCGGCAGGGGCCCGCCAAGCGAGAGCGAATCTGCTCACACCGGTCGCGGCGTGGTACGTCACCGACATCTTGAAGGACGCTCCGCCGCCGGCGAGCGCGATCGGCGGCCGGATCGCCTACAAGACGGGAACCTCTTACGGGTACCGGGATGCATGGGCAGTCGGCTATGATGGCCGGCATACGATCGCTGTCTGGGTCGGCCGTGCCGACGGCAGCTCGACGGCGGGCCTGACGGGGCGCGCCGCAGCCGCGCCACTGCTGTTCGATGCCTTCCCACGTGTTGCCCACAGACGTGCGGCTTTCCCCGCATCGCCGAACGGGACGCTACGCGGGAGCGGGGGCGATCTGCCGCAGCCGCTCAAGCGCTTCCGCGAAGGCGGCGAGGACAGGCCGGCTGGTGCCTTCCTCGATCCCCCCGTGCAGATCGCGTTTCCGCCCGACCGGTCTGAGCTGGAAGTGGCCGGCGAGGACATACCGCTCGTGCTCAAGGCCCAAGGCGGCGCGCTGCCGCTGACCTGGCTCGTCGATGGTGCGCCGATCACCGAAGCCGATGGCCGCCGCGAGATCGAATGGAAGCCTCACGGGCGAGGCTTCGTGCGGCTGTCCGTGATCGATGCGAAAGGGCGCGTCGACCGGGTCACGGTGCGGCTGCGCTGATACCCTGCATGATTTGCCGGCAAAGTCCGGCGTCGAGCGTGCGGGGCTCGGGCGGTGAGGTGAGGCATTCACGGGGGCCGGCAATCGCGCCGTACAGTCCGTCGGGCAGCTTCAGGCCGGCAACTGCGAGGCCGGATGCAGAAAGAACCGTTCGGGCGCTTGCGACGGTGTCGCCCGGCCGCAGAGGGCGCGCCCGCGAAGCCGTGATGCCAAGCTCGGTCAACAGCGTGCCGATGCCGCATCCTCGCGCCTTTGCGAGAGCCTCCAAACAGGTCCAGGCGTCCAGAAAGTCCGAACCCAGGCCGGGTGCCATTGCCTGGGCTGCGGCTTCGATCAGCACGCGTCGCTCGGGTCCAAGCTGGACCTCGCGTTCCATTTCGAGATCGATGCCGAGGGGCCCGCAGCCGCCGATGGCGAACAACGCAAGGCCGGTCGTATGGGACAGACTGAAGTGAAGATCACCTGCGGCGAGACGCGGCTTTCCCGCCGGATCGATGAGCAGCTCGGCGCCGGGCAGCGCGGGGGCGCCTGCTGCGACGAGCAGCATTCGCAAGGCGATTCGCGCTCTTCGTCGATGAATGCGTGCGGGATTAGCGGGAGGCCTTTCCGACCAGTCACGCTCGGAGGGCGCGAGGAGGTGGACGGCCGCCTCGGCGCTTTCGAGCAGTTGCGCGATCGCATCGAGGTCTGCGGACCAGATCTCCAGCGCCCGGCCGGCAGGCGCCGATGGCGACGTCATCGCCTTCCGCGGGCGCGCGGAGCAGCAACGATCTTGGCTGCGACCTCACCGCTCAGCAGGTCACGGCAGGCCTTCAGCTCGGATGCGATGCGGGCCAGCAGCGCCTTGCGATCGATCATCGGCTGCGGGACGCGCGCTGAACCCTTGCCGCGCCGGGCGCCGCGGGACCTGGCCGTCTGCGAAGCAGTCGTGGCGCGCGTACCGGGTGCTTCCAACCCCTTGCCGGGCTGCCAGCAGGTTTTGACCGCATCGAGCCCCTGCTCGCGCAGGATCTTCTGCACGCCCTTGATGGTGTAGCCTTCATTGTGCAGGAGATGACGAATGCCGCGCAGGAGCTCGAGGTCGGCCGGCCGATAGTAACGCCGCCCGCCGCCGCGCTTCATCGGCTTGATCTGCGGGAAGCGGTTCTCCCAGAAACGGAGAACGTGCTTGGGCACGTCGAGATCGTCGGCGACCTCGCTTATGGTCCTGAAGGCGTCCGCGGCCTTGCTCATGGGTGAGCCTTTCTATGGACCGGGCAACGCTGATCGATCGCCGCCGGCCTGGCCTCGTCTACGGTACGCAGTTTACGCTACTCGGGATACGTTACGCAGGATACGTCAGGCAGCACATCGGAGCAGCTCGGAATTGTGCTCGTTCAGGCAGGTCACTCGGCGGCTTTGACAGCGTTCGTGGCCATGCCCTCGTTGATGCGCTCCTTCATGATGTTGCTGGGCCGGAAAATCAATACCCGGCGGGGTGTAATGGGA
>CAMAYR010000010.1 GCA_945862355.1 Devosia equisanguinis
GATCGTCCAAGACCTCGTGCTTGGCTGCCGGGACATGAAGGTATGCGAGCCCGGCATCGACGGCATGGCAGGCAGCGTCGCCGGCGGCGATCTGGCCTTCTTCCTCGCCGTCCGGCCGGTTGTTGATGACCGTCTTGAAGCCCCGCCGCGCGACGCCAGCGAAGTCGGCCGGGGACAAGGCGCCGGCAATGGCCAGCGTTGACGAGAGATAGTTAACCTGAATCATAATGTTATCCTCGCATTCGAGGGGCGACGGACAGCCCGAGGGGCGCTCTCGCGTTCGGACCGGCGCTGCGATCCGTCGTGCCGCTGCCTTATGTTGAAAAAAAACTTCCGTTTTCCATATGAAAATGCGACGCCATTGGAAATAAATACTCTTTTTCTGAATTTCATGGCGTGATAAGAAAATCCTGATTGCCCAGCCGGCACCTGCGGAGAACGGAATTTCATTGGAGGCGCCCTCGATGCTCGACGACATGGACATCAAGATCCTGCGCATCCTGCAAGAGGATGCCACCCGCCCGGTTGCCGAGATCGGCAAGGAGGTCGGGCTGTCCACCACGCCGTGCTGGCGGCGCATCCAGAAGCTCGAGGAGGCCGGCGTCATCCGTCGCCGCGTGGCGCTGCTCGATGCGGCGAAGGTCAACGTGGGCGTGACCGTGATCGTGTCGATCAAGACCGACAAGCACGAGATCGGCTGGCTGGAGAAGTTCCATGCCGCCGTGGCCGATTTTCCCGAAGTGGTCGAGTTCTACCGGATGTCCGGCGAGATCGACTATCTGATGCGCGTCGTCGTACCCGACATCGCGGCCTATGACTCCTTCTACAAGCGGCTGATCTCGCGCATCGAGATTTCCAAGGTGTCGTCGGCGTTCGCGATGGAGCAGATCAAGTACACGACGGCGCTGCCGCTCGATTTCGCGCGCTCCCGCCGTGGCGCCGCGCCGGAGGAGAGCTGACGAGCTATTGGCCGATCCCGCTAAATGATACGCAGCGCAAGGATCAGACAGGCCGTCGCAGCAGCAACCATCGCGGTGAATGTCGCCGCCATGCCGCCGACCCGCAGCTTCATGATATGCGGGGTCTGCGACAGGCCGTAGGCATGAGCGATCCTTCCGGCGAGGAGGACGACACCGATCGCATGCAGGGCCAATACCGGCAGCTTCAAGGACTCTGCCAGCGCCATCAGAATCAATGCCAGCGGGACATACTCGGCGAAGTTCGCGTGAACGCGGGCGCGGCGCAGCAGCTCCTGGTCGTCCCCGTCGCCGATCTCGACACGCGCGGCACGGCGGGCGCCGATCGTGCGCGCCGACAGGAATACGAACACGAAAGCGAGAAGTGCCGCGTAGATCGCCGTTACATGCATGATGATAGTGCTCCTGCGCTCATTCCCCGGGTAACCTGACGACGGCCGCGTCCAGCAGCGCGTGAAGGCTCGAAACGTTGGCGGCGCCCAATGACGCGCGGACCGCGTCCTGCGCCTTGCGCCACATCGGCAGCGCTTGCTTCAACTTGCGCCTGCCGGCCGGCGTGATCGTGACCGATCGCGAGCGGCGATCCGGGCCAGCGCAGAGATCGACGAAGCCCTGACGAACGAGCGGCGTCAGATTGCGCGTTAGCGTCGTGCGATCCATGTCGAGAATGGCGGCCACTTCCGTAACGGTACTGCCGCCGCGCATCGACAGCACCTGCATCAGGCCGAATTGGGCGATGCCAAGGCCGGAAGGAGCAAGGTGTGCATCGTAGAGCCGCGTTGCGCGCCGTGCGGCCATGCGCAAGCGATAGACGGTGCAGGGGAGTGCGAACGGCTCCGGCATGTGGCGGCTCTAAAGCGATGGGCTGCGCGACGAATGCAATAATTCGTGCATATGCACGCGTGTAATTACATGTATCTCGTCTCGGGAGCAACCGCCGTCTGATCGGGGCATTCGTGGCTCGATGCCAGCACGCGCGATACCGAAGCGTTCATCGCGCATCAGCACACAGAAATAGACGTGCGAAGAGATCGGAAGCGCCGTTGACGACCATCAATGCAGAAGCCGCACGCCGACGCGATGATGCCGACCGGGATCACGACAGCGAAGACCTATCTAGGAGCGGCGAAGATGGCCGAAGCCTCGCAGCGCCGAAACCGCCTCACGCCCTGGTACATCGGCATGGCGATCGTATTCGCATCGGTGCTTTTCGTCGGCTGGCGGATGTGGGCCGGCAACTGCCCCGCGCCGACGTTCGTGGAGGTCGGCGTGCTCGTCGTCATTCCCGTGGTCTACCTTGCCCTAATGTACCTGACCTTCGTCAGCCAGGATTGATCGCCAGAACCGGGACGGCGGTCGGTGCGAAGGTAGCCGACCTCAGCCGCCACCGCGCTGCACCTTCACCGGCTTCATGGGCAAGCCCTTCGTCGTAAACTTCTGGAAGCCGTGTTTTTGGCCGACCCGCTTGCCCTCGCCGCCTTTGTTGCCGGTGCCGGCGGGCTGCCAGTTGGGCACAAGGTGGTGCTTGCCAGGGCCGATCAGATCGGCGCGGCCCATGGCTTTCAGCGCATCGCGCAGCAACGGCCAGTTCTCCGCATCGTGGTAGCGCAGGAACGCCTTGTGCAGACGCCGCTGGCGCATTCCGCGCACCGTCTCGACCTCCTCCGAGCCACCGCGGCGCACGGCCTTTAGCGGGTTCTTGCCGGAGTGATACATCGCGGTGGCGAGCGCCATCGGCGAGGGCAGAAAGTTCTGTACCTGGTCGGCACGATAGCCGTTGCGCTTCAGCCAGAGCGCGAGGTTCATCATATCCTCGTCGGTCGTGCCGGGATGGGCGGCGATGAAGTATGGGATCAGGAAATACTTCTTGCCGGCCTTCTGCACGGCGGCATCGAACAGCTCCTTGAAGCGATCGTAGGTGCCGATGCCGGGCTTCATCATCTTGGAGAGTGGGCCACCCTCGGTGTGCTCCGGCGCGATCTTCAGATAGCCACCGACGTGATGGGCGACGAGCTCCTTGATGTAGGCTGGGCTCTTGACCGCGAGATCATAGCGCACGCCGGAGGCGACCATGACCTTCTTGATGCCCGGCACCTCGCGAACCTTACGGTAGAGATCGATCAGCTTCTCGTGGCTGGTATTCAGGTTCGGGCAGATCTCGGGGTAGACGCAGGAGAGGCGCCGGCACTTTGCCTCGATCTCGGAGTCCTTACAGGCCATGCGGTACATATTCGCCGTCGGGCCGCCGATGTCGGAGATGACGCCGGTGAAGCCTTCGGTCTTGTCGCGGATCGTCTCGATCTCGCGCACGACGCTGTCCTGACTGCGGTTCTGGATGATGCGGCCTTCATGCTCCGTGATCGAGCAGAAGGTGCAGCCGCCGAAGCAACCGCGCATGATCGTTACCGAGAAGCGGATCATCTCCCAGGCGGGAATCTTGGCATCGCCGTAGCTAGGGTGCGGTGCGCGCGCGTAGGGCAACTCGTACACGCCGTCCATCTCGGGCGTGGCGAGAGGGATTGGCGGCGGCGTCACCCACAGCTCGCGGTCGCCGTGGCGCTGGACGAGCGGGCGGGCGTTGCCGGGGTTGCTCTCCCGATGAAGCACGCGGGAGGCGCGGGCGTAGGCCTCTGGGTCCTCGACCACCTGCTCGTAGGCCGGCAGGCGGACGACGGCCTTGTCCTTCGTCATGCGCGCGCCCTCGTCGGCGTCGGCAACGTCGTCGGCGTGAAGCTCGACGAAGTCATCCGGCACTGCGGCTTTGAACAGGGCGACACCACGTATGTCGTCGAACGTCTCGATGCTTTCCCTGCGCGCAAGCCGGTGGGCGACCTCGACGACGGCCCGCTCGGCGTTGCCGTAGAGCAGGATGTCGCCCTTGGCGTCGGCGAGAATCGAGCGGCGAACCTTGTCGGACCAGTAGTCGTAGTGGGCGATACGCCGGAGCGAGCCCTCGATGCCGCCCAGAACGATGGTGGCGTCCTTGTAGGCCTCGCGCGCGCGCTGCGCGTAGACGATGACCGCGCGGTCGGGCCGCTTTCCGCCGACGCCGCCTGGCGTGTAATTGTCGTTGTGACGGAGGCGGCGGTCCGAGGTGTAGCGGTTCACCATGGAATCCATGTTGCCGCCGGTGATGCCGAAGAAAAGCGTCGGCTTGCCCAGCGCCTTGAAGGGCTCGGGCGAATGCCAATCTGGCTGGGCGATGATGCCGACGCGGAAGCCCTGAGCCTCGAGCAGGCGGCCGACGAGGGCCATGCCGAAGCTCGGATGGTCGACGTAGGCGTCGCCGGTCACCAGAATTATGTCGCAGGCGTCCCAGCCGAGATCGTCCATCTCGGCCCGGCTCATGGGCAGAAACGGCGCGTTGCCGAACCTATGCGCCCAGAATTTCTTATGCGAAAACAAAGGTTTTTCAGGTTGCATCTGCGCAACCGCAGTCCGGGCCGGCGCTGCTGGGGACGAGGCGGTCATTTTGGGCTGATCCGTTGAGGCGGCGCGGTGGCGCGGGCCTGTTAGCGGCAGTCTCCACCACAGGTGCGACGGCCTGACAAGCGTAAAGCGACGGGCGTAGAGCGACGGGGCGGGCCCGGATGCCAGATCGCGCGGGGCGGCGCGGCCTTCGAAAGGTGGTCGAATATTGCTGGCTCGGCCCTGGCTCGGCCCAACCCGGCACGTCAAATCAGCACGAGATGCCTGGGCGGCCTTCGATCATCCAATCGTCGTCGTTTCGGCCCTCGAAAATTTGCCATCGTCATCGCCTTTGCGGATGGAGCGGTGAGGAGAAATCCACGAGCCGCTGGTGGCCCGCCTGCGCGGGCCATGACGTGAGTTGAATCGAGAATGCCCGAATATCGGATATGGCGGGTATAGCGGGGCAAACAAGTTTCGGCGAGGTGAAGATCCGTTTGATCAGAATCAATGAGCGTACCCCGACACTCCCTCCTGCTGGTCAGTGACAAGCAAAGGGAGGGAGGGATATCAACATGGCCGGCAAAACGCAGCCGCCCGACCCAGAGGTTCGCTCCATCGATTTCTCGGACATCGTCGAGGCGCTGGTGCGGGGGATGAGGGACTTTCAGGCCGCGCCCCGATACGGCCTTGCCTTCGGCGCGCTCTATGCCCTCGGCGGTATCGCGATCGTGCTCTGCCTGTCGGCTTTGAAAATGACCTATCTCGCCTATCCTCTGGCCGCCGGCTTCACCATCATCGGGCCTTTCGTCGCCATCGGCCTCTATCAGGTGAGCCGCGACATCGAGAGTGCAACACCGCTTTCGTTCCGCCGCATCTGGTCGACCGTCAGAAGCCGCCGGGAAATCGCCTGGATGGCGTTCGTCGCCGGCTTCTTCTTCATTATCTGGATGTATCAGGTCCGCCTTCTACTCGCGCTGTTCCTGGGCAACGCCGGATCATTCGCGAGCTTGCAGGAGTTCTTCCGGATCGTGCTCACGACCAACGAGGGATTGCTCTTCCTGCTCATCGGCAACGTCATCGGCGCGGTTCTTTCGCTGATACTGTTCTCGATCACCGTGGTGACGTTCCCGCTGGTGCTGGATCGCGACGTCGATTTCGTCACTGCGATGATCACGAGCGTGCGCGCGGTCGCAACGAACCCGGTCCCGATGATCGGCTGGGCCGTCATAGTGGTCGCGCTGCTGATTATCTCAGCTCTGCCGCTGTTCCTGGGGCTGATCGTGACACTGCCCATTCTCGGGCACACGACCTGGCATCTCTACCGCCGCTTAGTCGTGCCGCTGGCGGAGACAACTATGGCGAATTGAGCGCATCGAGAGTTCAGGGCTTTGGGCTTTGGGCTTTGGGCTTTGGGCTTTGGGCTTTGGGCTCAGCCGCGCGCCTGCCGCAGCCAGTTCACCAGCGCCATCGTCGTCGCGGCAGCGATGGCGACAAGGAGTGCGAGATCTAACAGGTCGATACGGCTCGACGGGATTGGGCCCAGCGCCTCGGCGCCGTCGAGGCCGAACAGAGCGACGAGCGATGGCGTCACGCCAAGTCCGAAGATCGCAACACGCAGAGCAAAAAATAGAGACGCAGCAAGCACCCAGCGCGCGGCTTTGCGCACGTGATGGGAATGACAAGCGCCTGTCAGGGTCGAGGTCGAGGTCGACACGCTATCTACTCCGGCGATGGGCTGCGGCGAGGCTCGGCACGGGTCCGCGGGATCATGGTGCCAGAGCCTCCTTGATGAAGGGTTAAGCCGAGCGCTAATTCGAGACATATCGCCAGAAGACGCCTTGCGAGGCTTTGACCGACCGATAGGTGGGAGAGCGCAGATCGGGCGGCCTGACGCCCGTCTTCATGAGTAACGCCATGTCTCCCAGTACATGTGATTTCTCGGCGTAGGTGTTGTGATAGGCGCCCAGGAACACCCAGGTGGTCGATGCCGAGATGTCGATCGTATCGACGCCTGGCACCACGACGGGGATGCCGTCCGGCACGTCTCCGGCGCGCGGCACGCCCCGGGCGAACTTCTTGGACAGCATCAGCGCCCGATCACGGTTGCTGGCATAGAGGGTGATCGCGAACGGCGGCTTGGTCGTGCCCCTGGCGCGCTGCTCGAGAACCGACTTGTCGAGATCGGCAGCGGCGAGAATGACGTTCTCGAGGTTCGGCAGGCGGCCCAGCGCAGAATTGCCCTGTGCAGGGTACACGCTCTCGAAAACGAGGCGGGTTCCCATGCTGTGTGCGATGACGTGAAGATGCTTCACGTTGGTGCGCGTGGCGATGGCCTGCAGGAAGCGCGTGAAATGGGGGACGCTGAAGTCGACGCTGTCGCGGTCGTGAATGTAGCCGCTCTCCTTGCCGAGCGAAGGCCAGGAAAAAGAATAGACGGTGCCGTCGAAGCCCATGTCGTGGGCGATCTGAGCGGTACGGAAAAGGGCTGCGTCGAAATCCGTGTTGTAACCGTGCACAAAGACCAAGGCGTGGTCCTCGAAGCGGCCCTTGCGGTTGCCGTACCTCGAGGCAGACTCGGCGAAGCCGTCCAGCGACATGCTCTCCATGCTTGCGAAGGTGAAGTGCTTGCGCGGGTTCTCCTTCTGCGAATAGAGCGTCCAGCTCAGCACCCCCACCTCCCAGGGCCGGAGGATCTCGCCGGGGTTGCGCCGCGCGGTCGGGATCGTGATCCGCGCAACGCCAGTTTTCAGCTCGTCACTGCGCTCCGCTCCGAACTTGAGCCGGCTACTATCGGCGGTGGTCGTCTCCCTGCGGTTGGTTCCCCAGAAGACGGGAATGATGTCGACGACCTCGTTCTTGTCGGGAGCGGCGCTCTTCTTGACCAGCGGCGTGCTCGTTGCGGCCAAGGCGAACGCCGGCGCCGGCAGCGACGCGGTCGAGACCGCTCCTTCGCGCAAAGCAGTGCCCGCGGAGATCGAGGCGGTTGTGATATTCTGAGAGCAGGCCGCGATCGAGAGCGCGCAGCAGAACAGCACGAGCGCCCGCGCGAGCGATAACCAAGACCCGATATGGCGACTTCGACAGTTCATGATTCTCATCATGCAGCTTTTCCATGCGCGCGCCGGAATGAAGCATGCATGACCGAGGCCGTCGCTGTGGATAACGTCTCGGCTGCCACGAAATTGTGGAACAGCGCCAAACACCACAAGCCTAGCCGACAGCACCGCAAGCGGCGCGAGCCGCCATCCCGTCATGACATTTCCTCCGGGTAGTTCTTCAATTGATTGCCTGGAGGACATCTGCACTGCGTGGCCAGAGTGGGCAGAGAAAGCTCTCCCACAGGCTACACCCGGTACCGTCTCCGGTTCCGGGTGGTGACCATTCCCCACGCACTTGTCGTCGGGTCATGACTACCGAGGCACCGTCCGCCTGGGGTCTTGCCTCCGAGAACGGTCAGACCTCGGCCGGCTCTTTCTTGGCAACCGGCGGCGCGACGACCGGCGGGCGTGGCGCCATCGATACCATGTACTCCGGAGTGCGCTCGCGACGGCGCGGCTGAGCCGGCTGGAAGGCGCGGCGAGCATGGAACTCGCAGTATGGAAGGCCGGCTACCTTGCTGCGATTGCAGAAGTGGAACTCGGACGTCTGGGGATCGCCGATCGGCCAGCGGCAGCTAGATTCCACGAGATCGAGCAAGGATTTGCGCTCGGTCACAGGGATATCGACCTCTTCGTAGGTCGAGACGTAGGGCTCTGCTTCCGGCTGAAACGGCGCGCGCAGCGCCATCGGACCGACATTGTTGAAGCGCGGCTTGGCGGGACGGCGGGGCGCTGCGATGCGCGGCCGCGGGCGGGACGTTGCAACCCGGGAGGTCGGCGCGCGGCCGGAAAGTCCAAGGCGATGCACCTTGCCGATCACGGCGTTGCGGGTAACCCCACCAATACGGCTTGCGATCTGGCTTGCGCTGAGCCCTTCCTGCCAGAGCTTCTTCAGCGCCTCTACGCGTTCATCGTTCCACGACATCGTTGTCGCTCCTTGAGAATCACAGCAGAGTGCGCGCATCTGTGGCGCACGCTCCGCGACAACCGGAACGACGGTCGCGCACGACGCTCCGTCACGAGCCAGCCGGATGAGGCCTAGGCACGGGTCGGGCGGACGCAGAAACGTCTACCGGCTACGAGACTGAAAACGGGGGAAGCACACACACGCACTGCCAGACACAGGCAGGAACACCCGACGCAACTCAACGGCGACAACTCGGGTTACTTCGACCAGCTCCCTCGCACTGAGGGTAACCGATCACCGTGAGCCGGATGCGAAAGGCTAAACCAAGCATCCGTCACGTACACGCCGACGGCAGACACATCAGCCTGCCAAGACCCGCAACATTTCGAGGCCCGACGACCGGACACTACTACATGCGGTTTTCGGCCCACAAGTCGCTCCTGCCTATTTACCGGTATTGACAGTTCGCTGTGGCGAGAGGGTCACGAATCAATGCATTTGTTCTCTGTATGTATCCGGACAAGGTTGCGGATGAACTGGAAAACTTTCGCCCGCATATGTTTTTCGTCACGCATATCAGCACGTTGACAGCCGTTCACACTGTGCGTATCGATAAATTCAGAGCCAACGTTCGGGATGAGCCGCCGCAACCGGCGGCTTTTTGATTTGGGCGAAAGGATCGGCTGCCATGGCGAAGGATGCTGGTCAGTCGCGTGGGGCGTCGCCGGCCGTGATGGCGACCTATGCGCGCCAGGACGTCGTATTCGAGCGCGGCGAGGGCAGCTGGCTCATCGCCATCGACGGCAGTCGCTATCTCGATTTCGGCAGCGGTGTCGCGGTCAACGCACTCGGGCACGCCCACCCGCACCTGATCGCGGCGCTGACCGAGCAGGCCGGCAAGCTCTGGCACACCTCCAATCTCTACCGGGTGGCCGGTCAGGAACGGCTGGCCGAGCGGCTGTGTGCGGCCTCGTTCGCGGAGAAGGTGTTTTTCTGCAACTCGGGGGCGGAAGCCTGCGAAGGCGCGATCAAAACCGCGCGCCGCTACCAATTCGTGTCCGGTCAGCCCGAGCGGAACCAGATCATCACATTTCAGGGCTCGTTCCACGGCCGGACGCTGGCGACGCTCGCCGCTGCCGGGAACGATAAGTACCTGGAGGGGTTCGGTCCCGACATGCCGGGCTTCGTCGTGCTGCCTTCCCTCGACCGGGCAGTCGTCGAGGCTGCCATCGGGCCGCAGACAGCCGCCATCATGATCGAGCCCGTGCAAGGCGAGGGCGGGGTGCGCGCCATTCCGGTCGACGACCTGCGCTGGCTGCGCGAGATCTGCAGTACGCACGGCCTGTTGCTGGTGCTCGACGAGGTGCAAACCGGCATGGGCCGCACCGGCCGGCTGTTCGCGCACGAGTGGGCGGGGATCACGCCGGACGTAATGGCGGTCGCCAAGGGTATCGGTGGCGGCTTTCCGCTCGGCGCCGTGATGGCGACGGCGGAGGCTGCGAAAGGCATGACGGCGGGAACCCACGGCTCGACGTTCGGCGGCAACCCGTTGGCGACGGCCGTCGGCAATGCCGTTCTCGACGTGCTGCTGGCACCGGGCTTCATGGAGGAGGTGCAGGTCAAAGCCTCGCGCCTCAACCAAGCGATCGCGCGGGTGAAGGACGAGCACCCGGACCTCGTCGTCGAGATACGCGGCAAGGGTCTGCTCACGGGCATTCGCCTGAGACCGCCGGTCGGCGACGTCGTCAAAGCCTGCCTCGCCGAGAAGCTTCTGGTGGTCGGCGCGGGCGACAACGTCATGCGCCTGCTGCCGCCGCTCAACGTCACCGATGCCGAGCTCAGCGAGGCTGCCTCCCGTCTGTCGAAAGCACTTGCCCATGTCGCCAAGGCCTCCGCTTAACACGTCGCGTCAGGCGCAATCCGCGCAGATGCCAACTCTGTCCGCCCCGCGCCACCTGCTCGATCTGCATCTGCTCGACGCAGCAACCGTGCGCCGCATCGTCGACGACGCGCACACGATGAAGCGCGCAGGCAAGCGTGTGCCGCCGGCTATGCGACCGGCCGGCATCGAGGATGCCGTACTGGTTATGATCTTCGAGAAGCCCTCGACACGGACGCGGGTATCGTTCGACATCGCCATGCGACAGCTCGGGGGCCAGACGATTGCGCTCAATCATACCGACCTGCAGCTCGGCCGCGGCGAGACGATCGCGGATACCGCGCGGGTGCTGTCGCGGTATGCCGATGCGATCATGATCCGCGCGAACAAGCACGCCACGCTGCTCGATCTGGCGGAATACGCCGACATTCCGGTGATCAACGGCCTGACGGACGAGAGCCATCCCTGCCAGGTGCTGGCCGACGTGCAGACGTTCGAGGAGAGCTGCGGGCCGATCGCGGGCAAGACGGTGGCCTGGGTCGGCGACGGCAACAACGTCGCTGTGTCGTGGATGCACGCCGCGGTGCGGCTCGGCTTCTCGCTCAGAATTGCATGTCCGCCCTCGCTCGCCCCTGATCCGAAAGTGGTCGAGTGGGTGAACAAGGAGGGCGGCGACGTCTCCATCGACAGCGATGCGGCTGGGGCCGTCGCGGGCGCGGCTTGTGTCGTCACTGACACCTGGGTCTCGATGGGCCAGACAGATGCAGCCCACCGCAAGCAGCTGCTGGCACCCTATGCCGTGGATGCAAAGCTGATGAGCATGGCCGCGAAGGACGCCATATTCCTGCACTGCCTGCCGGCCTACCGCGAGCATGAGGTCACCGCCGAGGTGCTCGAGGGTCCTCAGTCGCGGGTGTGGGACGAAGCGGAGAACAGGCTGCACGCACAGAAGGCGGTGCTGGCCTGGTGTCTGGGAGCATGATGCAATGATCGGCCAGGGCAGCGACGACAGGGTGCTGCCGTTCCGCACGGAAAGCTCCGGCGCGCAAGGGCGGCTCGTGCGCCTGGGCGCGAGTTGCGACGAGATCCTGTCGCGGCACGATTATCCCGAGCCGGTCAGCCAGGTACTGGGCGAGGCGCTCGCATTGACGGCGCTGCTAGGCTCGCTGCTGCAGGCGAACGGGCGACTGATCCTGCAAACCCAAACCAACGGACCGCTGCGCCAGATCGCGGTGAACTACACGAGCCCTGGACAACTTCGCGGGCTGGCGAACTTCGATGCAGCGCGCATCGAGACGCTGGTGCGCGAGGGGCTCACCGGCATGGCGCATCTCGTGGGCAGCGGGCACCTGGCCATGACGATCGATCCGGGCGGGGGACAGCCGCGCACGCAAGGCATCGTGGAGCTCACCAATCATACACTGGCGCAAGCAGCCTACACCTACTTCCGTCAATCCGAGCAGATCCCGACGTTCGTGCGGCTGGCCGTTGCGCGGCATCAGGTGCGGACGGGGACAGGAGCGTCGGCGGCATGGCGATGGCGGGCTGGCGGGCTGATCGTGCAGCAGCTTCCCGACGACGCTGGCGCGTCTGTGGCCCAGCGCGGGGACGATCCACGTACCGCCGTCACGGAGACGGAGGACGACGAAGTGCGGCGCGCCTACGAGGAGGACTGGAACCGCGCAAGGATGCTGGCCTCCACCGTGGAGGATCACGAGTTGCTCGACCCGACGCTCGAGCCCGAGCAACTGCTCTACCGTCTGTTTGCGGAGGAAGGGGTCCGTGTGCTCAGCGGCGTCGATGTAGAGGCGCGCTGCGGCTGCTCCCGCGAGCGGGTGGAGCGTCTCCTCAAGACGTTCGGCAGCGCTGAGCTGTCAGATCTGCGCGAGCCCGATGGCAGCCTCAGTGTCAAATGCGAGTACTGCAGCAGCGAGCAGCGGTTCACGCCGGACGAGGTGGCTGGTCTGTGATCGGCCCGGCCGCGCGCCTGCGTTGCCAACCCGGTGCGATCGTCCTGAAGAAGCCCAGCCTCGAGTTGCCTATGAGCCGTCAGGCACCCTCCCGGCCGGGGAGTGCCGGCTGCCCTCGCGGAGTGGCCATCTACGCGTACCATCGGTCGAGATCGAAGGAAATTGCGTCGAACAACGTTCAACTTGAACGCGCGAATTAACATGGAGTTAGTCAAGAGCGGCTATAAACGATGACTGCCAAGTCGTCGTACTAACTGGAGTTTTTTGGCTTCCATCGCGCAGCCGGAAAGCCCAGTCCTTGAACAATCGTGCGTTATGCGCCCGAGGTGCTTCCACCTCGGACGATCGCACACCAGGAAATCGGGTCCAGCGCGTGCTGTTCTGGCGTACAAAAAACGCGCGTTTCAAGACGAGATTGAGCTCGGTCGTCGAGACGTCCGAGCGCTCGAAGCAATCCTTGCGTCCCAAGGAACTCCGGGTCGTCATCGACACGACGTATGTGGACGGTCAGCCACAATACACCTACGGCGACGAGACTTATTACGACGAGAACGGGCCGGTGCCGGGCTCAGAGGATGCCGCGGCAGGCCAAGGCGAAGCAGTGGTCGGGCAGGAAGCCCTCGACTGCGATGCGAACCGTGAACTCGAACAAATTCCGGGCGACCCTGTCCACCGCTTCGAAGCCGCCGTCCGCGAGCGCGAGATGGCCGCGCTCGCGGAAGCAGAGGAATTCCAGCGCCTGGCTGCCGCGCGAGAGGCGGAAGCCGTGGCCGAAGCCCGACAGCTCAGGGAGCTGGCCGTCGCGCGAGAGGCGGAAGCGCAACGGGAGCTGCAGGCCCTCATAGACGCCGAGCAGAGGCGTCGCGAGGAGGAGGCCGCACGGATCGAGGCGGAAGCGCGCCAGCACGAGGAAACGGCCTGCCGCGAGGCCGAGCATCAGAGCGAACTCGCAGCCCAGCGCGAGATCGAAGCGCAAAAAGAAATCGCCGCCCGTCGTGAGGTCGAGGCGGAAGCTAAACGGCGCGAGGCAGAGGCTCTACGCGAGGCGGAGGCCGCGCGCGAAGCGGCCGCACGGATCGAGGCGGAAGCGCGCCAGCGCGAGGAGACGGCCCGCCGCGAGGCCGAGCATCAGCGCGAACTCGCAGCCCAGCGCGAGATCGAAGCGCAAAAAGAAATCGCCGCCCGTCGTGAGGTCGAGGCGCAGCTCGAGGCTCTTGCGCTGCGCGAGGCGGAAATGCAGCGCGAGTTGGCGGCATTGCGGGAAGCGCGCGAACGTGACGAGCAGCTACGGCGCGAGCAACAAGCAGAGCGTGAGGCTCAGGCGGCGCGTGAGTTGGCCGCTCGCCTCGAAGCGGAAGCGCGAGAGCGAGAGGAACTGGCACGCCGCGAGGAGCAGGCGCGCCGGGAAGCCGAGGCTGCAAAGCAAGAGCTGATCGCGAAAGAATTGGCCGATAGACTTGCGGCAGAAGAGCTCGAGCGTGAGACGGAAGCGCGCCGCGAGGCCGAAGCCCTACGCGTCGCAGAAGCCGCACGCATGGCCTCCGAGGTGCTTGAGCGTGATGAGAACTCGCGCCGCGAGGCCGAGCGTCAACGCGATGTGGACGCTCAACGAGAGCTTGCTGCGCGCCGGGAGTTCGAGGCTCAGCTCGAGCAGGCCGCGCGTCGCGAAGCAGAGATGGCGCGCGAGCTTGCAGCACTGCGCGAGGCGGAGGCGCAGCGGGAAATCACCGCGCGGATCGAGGCGGAAGTGCTGCGCCGCCTGCAGGCAGCAGCGCCGAGCCTGGGGGCATCGCCCGGGCAGTCGCAACCGGCAAAGCCGGCGTTCCACGTGCCGGCTGATGCCGCCGTATCGATGGTGGCGAGCAAGGTGCCGGCGATGGCCTTCAAGCCGACGCCGGCCCTTCTGCCGAGCGAGATCGAAGCCGCAGAGGAAGCCAGGAGAAACGAAGGCGCTGCGCACCACTCCAGTGCCGGGCGATCGCTCAGCGCGACGCCGATACGATCGGAATCGGATGGGGAGACGCCGGCCCCGGATACCGCGACCGAGGCAATCAAGCCGCATCATGATCGCAAGCACAAGCGCGTCTCCTCGCGGACGCCTGCCACGATCTGGTGCAATGGCATGCCGCAGGCGATGTCCTGCACGATGCGTGATCGCTCGTCGGGAGGCGCCTTGATCGAGTTGCCGCCCGACCCGTTCAATGCCGAGATCTCGAGCTTCGGGGTCGGGGACACGGTCACGCTCACCTTCCAATCTCCGCAAGAGCGAACCTCGGTCGTGTGCACGGTGATGAGAATCAAGGGCCGACAGTGCGGGCTGAAGTTCTCCGGCCAGTTCAACACTCAGTCGCTCAAGTCGAAGCGAACCGAGGCAAAGGCGGAGCCGGTTGCCAAAACCGGTGGGCTGCTCAAGGCAAAGACCGATGCGACTTCCAAGCCGGGCGTTCTCCTGAAGTCAAAGCTCGGCGCCAAGACCGAGGCGGCCGCGAAGCCCAAGAGCGGGTTCAAGCTGTTCCGGTGAGCCGGCAGATACCGGCAACACTTTTTTGCTCAGCCGCAAGCCCAATCCCGCGCGCGGATACCGCCGATACAAATGCTCGACGACGGGTCGAACATCTGGTTTTCCGCTATCGTTCACTCGATCCATCGCGGCAGCCAGGACGGTTCGAGTTCGCCCCGCGCACGCGGAGCTTCGCTTACCAGCCCCGACAAGGGGCAAGCCCGAGGTTGAACGGGATCAGTGAGACGTTGCCTTGTGGCCGCCGATGCCGCGCGGCTTGCGCATGAGATAGAGCGCGGCACGCCGCAGCAGAAAGAGGCGGATCGGGTCCCACGGGCGCTCTGCGACGTGGCGTAAGACCGCCGCCAGAATGCCATGGCGCGATGGAAAGCCAGGCACGTCCCAAAGCTCGTAGCGCATCTGGAAAAACATGAGATAGCTTTCGACTGGATAGTGCGGCGCGAGAAGGCTGCGATAGCGCTCGACCGCGGGACCATAATCACCGCCGACGTCGATGCGGCCGATCACCGGGCTGTCGTCGAGGCCGAAGTGGCGGGCGATGGCCGACAGGTCGCTCATCAGTGCCGAATAGACCTGTGTGCGCACGCGCAGGCGGCTCATGTTGGATGAATGAAAGCGGTGGTCCACCAGCACCTCGGGCAGGCGATCGAGGCGGCCGAGGTCGCCCAGCCGCCAGCACAGGTCGCGATCCTCAGACGCGACGAACTGGGCGCGGTAGCCGCCGATCTTGCGCAACGCATCGGCTCGGATCATCGGCGTCGGTCCGTAGAGCCACTGCTGGCGCGGCGGGAAGGCCGAGGGGGCGTGGCGCAACCTCTCTTGGCGGATGCGCGGCTTGCCCACGTATGTGCCGTCCTCGCGCATGGACTGCAACAGACAGCCGACGCCGACGACGTAAGGATTGGCGTCCAGAAATGCCGCCTGTCGCTCGAGGCGCTGCGGCCGCATCAGATCGTCATGGTCGATGCGGGCGATGTAGGCGCCGCGCGATTCGGCAATGGCGCGGTTGAGCGTCGCGATGAGGCCCTCGTTCTCCTTCTCCAAGACCCGCATCCGCGGGTCGCCGGTAGCGAGATCGCGGAGGATCGCACGCGATCCATCGGTGCTGCCGTCATCGACGACGACGAGCTCGAAATCACGGAATGTCTGACCCAAAATCGAGTGAATGGTCTCGGCGACGAACTTCTCGCCGTTGTAGGAGGCCACGATCACGGAGACTTTGGGTGGCGCTCGCATGATAGCTCGAAATCTGGGGCACGCGAATTGTGGCGCCCGAGCTGAATGCCTCGACCCGACAGTCTGGGCCGTTCGGGCACAGTGCGACTACGGCTTCGGCTGGACGAACGCCAACGGCGACATCCTCCGCGCGCAACTGCATATGGCATGCGCGTCGGGATTGGAAGTGCGGAGGGAAAATCCGGTCGAAACAGTGGCCTTTCAGCTTAGCGCCGGCACGGCGAAGCTGGAAGGAGGATCGCCGCGGAGCGCTGTCTCGTGCATCGTCGTGTAGGCGGCCTCGATATGGCGCCGGAAGAGGTCCGTATCGAACAGCGGGGCGGCCGTGCGGCTCTCGGCGAGCTTGGCGCGAAGCGCTGCAAGCCGTGGGCGATCCTGCGCCAGCCCGATCGCGGCGGCCTCGTACTCGACGAGTGAACGCGTCACCAGCTCGGCCATGCCGACCGCCTGCAGGAGGCTTGCCGCAACCCGCCCGCAAAACGTCGCGCCGGCCACCGTGAGCATCGGCAGGCCTCCCCACAGCGCGAAGCTGCCCGTGCCGTGCGAATTGTATGGCAGGGTGTCGAGATAGAGATCGGCAATCGCGTGGCGGGCCAGGTGCTCGTCGGGCTCGACCATGCCGCAGAAAACGAGGCGATCCGGGTCGATGCCGCGGGCATGTGCCTGCCGGCGCAGGTTGTCGACCATCTCAGGGTTGGCGCGCACGAGCCAGAGCACCGAGCCGGGTGTGGCAGCCAGAATGCGCATCCAGCTTTCGAAGATCTCGCGCGAAATCTTATAGCTGGAGTTGAAGCAGCAGAAGACGAAGCCGCGCTCGGGTAGTCCGTTGACGGCACGGCTCGGGGTACGATCGGCCGCTTTGCGCCGGCGGTCGCTGACCTGATAGAAGCCAGGCAGATGAACGATGCGCTCGGTGAAATAAGGCTGGTCCTCGAAAGGCGCGACGATCTCGTCGGCGATCACATAGTCGATGAACGACGCGCCGCTGGTGCCGGGGAAACCGAGGTAGGTCGCCTGGGCCCGCGCGGGGCGCCAAGCCAACGCGCCGATCAAGGTGTGAATAGTGTTGCCGTTGAGGTCGACGGCCACGTCGATGCCGCAGGAATGAACGAGCCGCGCGATGTCCTCGCTGGTGCGGCCGACGACATCGTGGAAGCCGTCGAAGGCGCCGGCGATGCGCTTGCGGATGGGGCTGCCGTCGTCCGCGCCACCGGAGAAGCCGACGATCTCGAAGCGGCTGCGATCGTGCAGCTCGAACAGCTCGGCCATCTGGTAGGCCATCGCATGGCGTCGGAAATCAGAGGACAGATAACCGATGCGGATCTTCTCGCCACGGCGCGGGAGCAGACTTGGAAGCGGCGTCGTCGGCTCTGGGCAGTTGTGGCGAATAAACGTCCGGGAGCAGGCGAGCTGCAGCTCTTTGGAGCTCGAGAGCGTCAGAAACGAGAACGGCATCAGCCCGCGGCTGCCCGCGCGCACTTTCGTCTCGATCAGCGGGGCGAGCCTCTCCGGGATCGCCCAATCGCAGCACTGCATCGCGCATACGGCAAGGCCGCTCATAGCGTGCGTGTGATCGGGATCGGTCGCCAGCACCTGCTCGAAGACGGGTATCGCCTTGGCGTAGTGGCCCAGAGCGCGCAAGGCGTCTGCATGATTGTATACGGCCTCGATCATGAGTGGGTCGATCTCGGACGCGGTGCGGAAGCTCTCGGCTGCCTCGGGCGTACGCTGCAGAGCGAGAAGCGCGTGACCACGGACGTATCGGGCAATCGCGTTGGCCGGCACGACGGCAAGTACGCGGTCGAGCGTGGCGAGCGCCTCGGCGGCTGCGCCCGCCATCACCTGGGCATGGGCCCGGCCAAGAATCGAATCCAGATGGCCCGGCAGCAATGCAAGGGCGCTATCGAATGCCGCCAGGGCCTCCCGCGGCCTGCCCAGCTCGTTCAGCGCCATGCCGCGACCGCACAAGGCGTCGATGTTGCGCGGTGCGGCCGTGATTGCGGCGTCGTAGGCGACAAGGGCGTCGTCGAGGCGGCGTAGAGCCACGAGAGCGTTGGCGCGGCCGGTCATGAGAACGTGTCGATCCGGCATGTCGGCCAGCGCGCGGTCCATCGCGGCGAGCGCCTCGGCGGCATAGCCGGTGCCGATCAGCAGCCCGCAACGGCTATAGTGTGCCTGGATCAGATCGGGCGCCAACGCGATGGCGCGGTCGTAGCTCGCGATCGCCTCGTCCTTGCGCCCGAGCAGGGAGAGCGCATTGCCGTGGTTCGACCACATCAGAGGCACGTCGGGCCTGATGCGCAGGGCGCCCGCGATCAGCCGCTCGCCATCGGCGGGATTACCGCCCTGGGCCTCGATCGAACCGAGGAGATGCAGCGCGTCCGCGTTGTCGGGCTCGACCTTGATGATCTGCCGATAGATCGCCGCGGCGTCGGCGAGCCGTCCCGCCTTGTGGTGCTCGAAGGCCTGCTGGAGATCGGCCTGGCGCGATGAGGATGGGGGCGTTGTCATGAGCCTTCGACTGCCTTGTATATCGGGTTCGAAACTGACGTTCGACAATGGCGCCTGCTACCCTCACCGACATGCAATCGTCGGCCGAGAACCCAAGCTTTGGCCGCTCATGCACTGAATTCACGAACGGTTGCCCACCTCACAGGGAACCGAGCGTTCGATACAGCGCACTTGGCCTCAGCGCTTTGGCAGACAGGTTGCGCGGTCGTCTGCGAAAGGCCAGAGATCAATCTACGACACAGATGCCCGGCCGGCCGTCGGCAACGGATCTATGCCACGGAAACACCATGGACCAGAGCCCCTCGCCGATAGAACCGCCGCCGCCCGAAGCCGCCGCCACAGTCTCGCTCAGCACGATCTTCTGGATCTTCTTCCAGATCGGGGCGCTCAGCTTCGGCGGGGGGCTCTCCGCATGGCTCTACCGGGAGATCGTGGAGAAGCGCAAGCTGATCCCCGCCGCCGACTTCATGAGCGCGCTGACGCTCGCCCAGGTGCTGCCTGGGATCAACATGATGAACCTGTCGGTCTATGTCGGTCAGCGCTTGCGCGGCCTGCAAGGCGTGCTCACGGCGGTGCTCGGGCTACTGCTGGTGCCGTTTTTCGCTGTCATCAGCGTCGGTTCGATCTATGCCCGGCTCAAAGACCTGCCGGGCCTCCACGACTTCTTCGACGGCATGGCGGCAACGGCGGTGGCGCTGCTGCTCGCCATGTGCGTCAAGGCCGTCAAGGTCACACGTATGCAAGCGGTGCAGCTGGCCATCGCAGGGGGCGTGGTCGTGCTCGTGGGCCTGCTGCGGGTGCCGATGGTGCCCGTGATACTGGTGCTCGCGCCGTTCAGTGTGTGGCTGGCCTGGCGAGCACAGAAACGGGCCGAAGGGAGCGGCACCGATGCGTGAGATCGCCGCACTCATCATCGTGATCGTGCCTTTGTCGCTGTTGTCGTTCGGTGGCGGTGCCAGCATCCTGGCGCCGCTGCATGAAGCGTTCGTCACGCACTACAACTGGCTCACCTCGCGCGAGTACGTCGATTTTTTCGTGATATCCCGAACGTCTCCGGGACCGGGCTCCATGCTCGTAACGCTGATCGGCTGGAAGGTCGCCGGGTGGACCGGGGCGGTGGTGGCGACCATTGCGATCTACCTGCCGTCGTCGCTGCTGTGCTACCGGGTGGCCAAGGTTTGGAACAAGCACCGCGGAACGCCGCTGCACCGCGCCCTGGAGCAGGGGTTGCTGCCGATCGGTATGGGGCTCACGTTCGCGGGCGCCATCATCACCCAGCAGACTTCGCAGACCGGTGCCATCGGGTGGGCCCTCACTATAACCGCAACGATCGTCCTCCTCTGGCGAAACCTTCACCCGCTGATGGTGCTCGCCTGCGGCGGCGCGCTGATGCTCATGCTGCGCGCGATCGGGCTATGAAGCCTCGCGACCGCTCGAGGGAAGTGCAGGAGCGATGCACCATTGCGGCAACCTCGTGGGCAGCGCTCGGACGCTGGCGCGGTGTGCTGGGCCGTCCGCTGCGCGAGCGAGCCTTACCGCCGCAAGCCGTCCCGCCACCTTGACGTGGCCGGTCTGGGCGACGATAGAAGCCGGATGGATAGAGCGGTCTCCCGCGGGGCAGCCTTGAGCCTGCCCAATGTGCTGACCTACCTTCGTATCGCGGCCGTGCCGGCGTTCGTGGCCTGCCTGACGGTGCTGGAGGGCGATCTCGCGCGCCTGCTGGCGTTCGGGATCTTTGCTGCGGCTTGCATAACCGACTGGCTCGACGGCTATATCGCAAGGGCCTGGGAGCAGCAGTCCGCCTTGGGGCGCATGCTCGACCCGATCGCCGACAAGCTGCTGGTGGGCGCTGCCCTCCTCATGCTCGTACACGACAGGACGATCGACGGCGCCTCCATCTGGGCGGCCGTGATCGTGCTGTGCCGCGAGATCCTGGTCTCCGGGCTGCGCGAATATCTGGCTGAGCTCAACGTGAAGGTTCACGTGACCTGGCTCGCCAAGTGGAAGACGACAGTACAAATGGTGGCGCTCGCCATCCTGTTGATCGGGCCCACGCTCGCCCCATATCAGGTAGGACTGACCAACATCGGGCTGGGCTTCCTCTGGCTGGCCGCGATACTGACGTTATGGACCGGCTACGACTACCTGAAATCCGCGCTGCGGCATGCCGTGGATTGGTGAGAAGAGCACGCATGGTGAAGCTCGTTTATTTCGCATGGGTACGGGAACGCATCGGCAAGGCCGAGGAGACGGTCGAGTTGCCCGGCGGGGTTGCGACGATCGCGGATCTCGCGGCATGGCTCGCCGCTCGCGGGCCCGAGTATGCGGCCGCCTTCGCGAAGCCGGAGGTGGTGCGCGCGGCGATAAACCATGCCCACGTCAAGCCGGGCACCAGCATCGCCGGGGCCACGGAAATCGCGTTCTTTCCGCCGGTGACGGGAGGCTAGTGTGATGATCCAGAAATTCGCTTCCGCTTGCAGCAATCGTTCGAGCGAATATCTGGGTTCGGATCACTCCAGCAACTCTCTGATTCTGGTGTCCCTCTTGTTTGCGAAGTTCGCACGAGAGCTTGCGGCAGGGTGGATGCGAACTTCGGAAACGGGGCACTAGTCATGACCGTGCGCGTGCAGCACGAGGACTTCGATACGGGCGCCGAGATCAAGCAGCTAACTGCCGGGCGCACGGACATCGGCGCCATCGTCACTTTCACGGGCACTGTGCGCGGTGGCGGCGGCCAGGACCATGCCCTGACTGCGCTGACGCTCGAGCATTATCCGGGAATGACCGAGGCCGAGCTGGAACGCGTAGAGGCGGAGGCGCGGGCACGCTGGCTGCTGCAGGCGAGCCTGATCATCCACCGCTACGGCACGCTGGCGCCTGGAGACAACATCGTGCTGGTGGTCACAGCCTCACCGCATCGGCAAGCGGCGTTCCAGGCAGCCGAGTTCCTGATGGACTTCCTCAAGACCCGCGCGCCGTTCTGGAAAAAGGAAACCGGCGCGGACGGCACGGGCGAATGGGTCGACGCGCGCGAAAGCGACGACGCGGCCATTGCGCGATGGGACTAATGTTGCGTCTCAGACATTTGCTTTCCCTTGCGGCTAGGTCCCGAGCAAATGTCTGAGACGGAACACTAGTGAAATGGGACCAGGGCGGTAGGTAGCGGCCGAGGGGAGAGCCGGGCGCGTTCCGGCAGCACCGATCAGAGGGCGATAAAATGATACCCTGGCCCTGGCCGGCTCCAACCGACGACGGCGGCGCTGCCCATCTGTCGCCCGGCATGTTGGTTCCCGACGTCGAGCTGGCGGCGACCTCCGGCGCGAGGATCTCGCCAGCGCGCCTCACGGGTCGAAATATTCTCTTTTTCTACACGTGGACGGGGCAGCCCGGGCTCGCTAATCCATCCGGCTGGGACGAGACCCCCGGCGCCCACGGCTCGACGCCGGAGCTGGAGGGCGTGCGCAACCTTCGCTCGTCATTCGCCAGCCTCGATACAGGCGTCTACGGCGTGAGTGTGCAGTCGCAGGCTTGGCAGAGCGAGCTTGCTGAGCGGCTGAAGCTGAATTTCGAGCTGCTGTCAGACGACGGCTTCGCGCTGGCCGATGCCCTGCGGCTGCCGACATTCGAGACGGGCGGCGCCACCTACCTACGGCGGCTCTCCCTTTCGATCCTGGATGGGCGCATCGACTGGGTGTTCTATCCAGTACATCCGCCGGACGCTCACGCACGCGACGTGCTCGCGTGGCTGACCGACCATGTCGGCTACGAGCTCGAAGGGCGGATCAATCCGTCGACACTGCCAGCCCGATGACGAATACTACCGGCGCGACGCCAGAAGACCGTGAACATCCTCGAAAACCGCCTTGAACATGGTGGGGGTGAGCCGACCCGTATTCGTATTGTAGCGGGAGCAGTGATAGCTGTCGAATAGCGTCAGACCTGCCCCGACGTCGTGGCGGGCACCGTGGGAGAAGGCGTGCCCGCTCAACTTGCGGCCCAGTGCCCGCAATGTACTATCGTGGGCTATGCGTCCCAGCACGAGAACGGCCTTCAGTTGCGGCATCGCGGCGATGGTGGCCGCCAGGAACGGGCGACACTGGTTGATCTCCGCCGGCGTGGGCTTATTTTCCGGCGGCACGCAGCGCACGGCATTGGTGATCATGCAGTCGCTCAAAGCCAATCCGTCGGCTGGGTCGGCGCGGTAGGTGCCCGTCGCGAACCCGAATTCGATCAGGGTCTCGTAGAGGAGATCACCAGCATAATCGCCCGTGAAGGGCCGACCGGTCCGGTTGGCCCCTTTCACGCCGGGAGCGAGGCCGACGACGAGGAGGCGCGAATGGAGGGCTCCGAACGAGGGCACGGGCGCGTTGTGCCAATCGGGAGCCGCCCGACTATTCTTTGCGCGATACTCGGAGAGGCGCGGACAAAGAACGCAGTCGACGTCGGGGGCACAGCCTTCGGGCGCGCGTCGAAGAGGCTCGGACACTCATCAACTCCGGCAGCAAGGTGGATCGCCGCTGCTCGTGTTCCGGTTCCGACATTGCTTCCCCTTGCAAGCCCGGCTCAGAGCAGATGTCGGAACCCACGAGAGGATTAGTGGCCCGTCGCGCCTAAATCGTACCATAGCCGCAACCACCGTCCGATTCAGGCGCGATGAACGCGTCCCTATCAAGTCTCTGATTCCACTATAGCTTCTGCATCTGACGTTTGGTTGATGGATCCGCCGCGAGCGGGTACCAAACGTCAGATGCACTACACTGGTCAGCGCGGCGACGTCTTCTCGTCCGAATCCTGCTCGTCGTCGAATGGCACCGGCTCAGTCTGCGAACGGGCGACACCGGCAGGCTGGAAGCCTTCACCGCGACGGGCACCGGCAAAACGCTCAGTTCGCTCGGGGCGGGCCGGTCGCGTGGACGGATCGCGGCAGATGAGTTGCTCGAGATCAGCCAGATCGATGAACTGGTCCGACTGGCGACGAAGCTCGTCGGCAACCATTGGAGGCTGGGTCTGCAACGTAGAGATGACGCTGACGCGCTTTCCCTTCTGTTGCAGGGCCGCCACCAGCGATCTGAAGTCGCCGTCGCCTGAGAACAGTACGATGTGGTCCAAGCTTTCGGCCAAGCGCATTGCATCCACGGACAGCTCGATGTCCATGTTACCCTTAAGCTTACGCCGGCCAAGAGAATCCGTGTACTCCTTAGTCGGCTTGGTCACCATCGTGTAGCCGTTGTAGTCCAGCCAATCGATCAGCGGCCGGATGGAGGAGTACTCCTGGTCCTCGACAAGGGCAGTGTAATAGAGAGCACGTACAAGGTGGCCCTTCTGGCGAAAGAGGGCCAGCAGACGCTTATAGTCGATGTCAACCTGAAGAGCTTTGGCAGCAGAGTATAAGTTCGCTCCGTCGATGAACAGAGCGATCTTTTCATTCGGGTAGAAATGCATAACACTCCTCAGATGAAACATTGTCGCACGGATGTTGCGAGCTTACCTTGCGGCGACACCGCTTTTGACTTTAGAGCAATGGATACGGTCGATGTCAAATCTGGCAGGTACTGCGTACACCCGCGATGGTTGAGGCTTATTATGGCATCGCGCGTGCGGATTTTCTAGCCTTCGCAAAGTTGGAACAGTATTTTCAATCAGATGACACAGCGTCTTCTCTTGGCCATAGGTGGCAATTCGCCCATACTTTATAGCGACTTAATTCGCGAGTTGGGACAATCCGTCTCATGCGCGTTGTTTGACATGAGACTTTCGTTAATTGCTGCTTCGAGCCTCTACTCCACCGCGCCACTGGGGTGTCCCGGTCGCCAACCTCGCTATCTGAACGCTGTGCTTCTTTGTGACAGCAGCCTGCCACCAGCTCAACTTCTTCGAGGATTGAAGAAGTCCGAGAAGCTTGCAGGGCGGCGCGTGCGCGGCATCAACGCGCCCCGACCGCTGGATCTGGACATCATAGATCTCGGTGGACGAGTCACGGGGTGGCCCACGCGCGGCCGCAGCCCGCGACCGAAGAATCGCTTCGGGATCAAGCGCATCGGAAAGGTCCACCGCGAGCCCCGCGCCTGGCTGACGCTGCCACACCCAGCGCTGCATAAGAGACGTTTCGTCCTCGAACCTCTCGCGGAGGTTGCACCACACTGGCATCATCCCGTGCTTAAGGTGCCGGTCAGCAGGCTACTGGCCAGGCTGCCCAGACGGCCCGGCGAGATCCAGCGCACCCTTGATTCGCGGTGGCTTTCGTGCGAAGTTACCCAGAATGTGCAAGTCCAGATCGAAGGCTAAGGGCTACCTCGAACAGTCGTCTGATCCGATCTACAGCTACATTGTCGCATATCCGCGATGCTGGCTGGGGGCGAGAGTCGGTTGGGCGAGCTAATTTGCTTGGCGCTGTCGACTTGGCATCTGCGGAATTTGCAGGTGTGTGGTTCGAGCGGCCTCAACCGGTAGATTGCTCTCAGAGAGCGGTCCTGCTGGTCCTTGGGGCTGGCGTCCGGTCCATTCGCTGGTTACCGCGAGAGATTCGGATGACTCGTGGTGGTTGGGCTTCGGCGCCACCACGCGGATCGCAGGATTGCCGATTGCAGGGTTGCGTAGTGCGGGCTGCTGCCGCACTACCGCAGACTCGTTCTGAGCTGACGCGGGTTGGTTCCGATCTGAGGTTGGCCGTGCACACGCGGCAGGACAAGTACTACAAACTTGAGGATACCTAATCAATGGCTCGCGTCACCGTCGAAGACTGCGTGGACAAGGTGCCCAACCGTTTCGAGCTCGTGCTGCTGGCTGCGCATCGCGCCCGGCAGATTTCGACTGGTGCGGCGATCGCCGTCGAGCCGGAGAACGACAAGAATCCGGTGATTTCGCTGCGCGAGATCGCCGAGCGCAAGCTGCCGCCGGACGACCTGCGCGAGAGCCTCATCCACTCGATCCAGAAGAACGTCGAGGTCGACGAACCAGAAGCGCAGTCCGCACCATTGTTGCCGGCCGAGCGGCGCGCACCCGTCCTCGGACGCGACGACCAGTCCACGGACACCCATGTCGACGTGATGACCGAGGAGCAGTTGCTGCGCGGCCTCGAGAGCCTCACGCCGACGGAGCCTTCGGCGGCCATCGGCAGCGGCAGCGGCGGGCGCTGAAGCAGGTCGCCATCCCGGTAAGGGCTCTGGCGGCACGATGCGGGTTCGCGTTTCCGACCGGAGCGCGGCGCACTTCAGCATCGAACCGGTCTTCACAGCACCGCGGGGAGCCGAAGCCGGACTGGCGACGGCCGACGCAAGCGACGCAGTCAGGCGTCAGGGGTAAGCGTCCATGATGCGCCAGTACGAGCTCGTCGAGCGCGTCCTTGCGTATGACAAGAGCGCAGACGAGGCGCTGCTCAATCGCGCCTACGTCTACGCCATGAAGGCCCATAGCAATCAGAAGCGGGCGTCGGGCGATCCTTACTTTTCGCACCCCCTCGAGGTTGCCGCGATCCTCACCGAGCTCAGGCTCGACGACGCCACGATCGCCACCGCGCTGCTGCACGACGTCATCGAGGACACCGACTCGACGCGGGCCGAGATCGACCAGATGTTCGGCGCGGAGATCGGCACGCTGGTCGACGGGCTGACCAAGATCAAGAAGCTCGATCTCGTTTCAAAGCGCGCCGAGCAAGCGGAAAATTTCCGCAAGCTTCTGATCGCCATCTCGAGCGATATCCGCGTGCTGCTCGTCAAGCTCGCCGACCGCCTGCACAACATGCGGACGCTCGAGCACATGAAGCCGGAGAGCCGGCGGCGCATCAGCCAGGAGACGCTCGACATCTATGCGCCGCTTGCTGGGCGCATGGGCATGCAACACCTGCGCGAGGAGCTGGAGGAGTTGGCGTTCAAATGGCTTCATCCAGAGGCCTACGCCATGCTCCAGGAGAAGCTCGAAGCACTGACGCGACGCAATCGCGGCCTCGTCGAGGAGATCGATAAGGCACTGACGCAGCGCCTGCGCGAGGCGGGTATCAAGGCCGAGATCAACGGACGGGAAAAGAAACTCTACTCGATCTGGCGCAAGGTCACGACCAAGCAAATCTCGATGGAGCAGCTCTCCGACATTTACGCTTTCCGCGTGATCGCTGAGACCGTCGGTGACTGCTATGGTGCGCTCGGGCTCGTGCATACGGCATGGAATGCGGTGCCGGGCCGCTTCAAGGACTACATATCGACGCCGAAGCAGAACAGCTATCGCTCGATCCATACGACGATCGTCGGGCCGCGCCACCAGCGCGTCGAGTTGCAGCTGCGGACCCGCCAGATGCACGAGGTCGCCGAGTACGGCGTTGCGGCCCATTCCGCCTACAAGGACACGGGCGGCGGCGACGGGCCGGGCGAGGCGGAGGAGGTCGGCCCTTACGTGTGGCTCAGGCGGCTGGTCGAGACGCTACTCGAAGGTCAAAACCCGGAGGAGTTCCTCGAGCACACCAAGCTCGAGCTGTTCCACGATCAGGTCTTCTGTTTCACGCCCAAGGGCCGCCTGATCGCGTTACCGACCGGGGCTACGGTGATCGACTTCGCCTATTCCGTCCATACCGACATCGGTAATTCCGCCGCTGGCGCCATCATCAACGGTCGGCATATGCCGATCAACACGACACTCAAGAACGGCGACGAGGTCCAGGTCATCACCTCGCTCAGCCAAACGGCGCCGCCAGCCGCCTGGGAAAAAGTCGCGGCAACGGGCCGGGCGCGTGCCGCGATCCGCCGCGCGACGCGCGACGCCAGCCGCCGCCAGTATTGCGAGCTCGGCCGACGCCTCGTCGCCATTCGCTTCGAGCGCGTCGGGCTCGAGTACTCGGATGAAAAGGTGAAGCGAGCCGCCGGCCGCCTCGCGCACAAGACCCTCGAGGACGTTCTGGCATCCGTCGGGCGCGGAGAGCTGCCGGTCAACGATGTCGTCAAGGCCGTCTCGCCGGAGGCCGCAGCCAAGCTCGAAGGGGCCGGTACGGCGGGGCCACGGCCGCGCAACCGGCACGATCATGCGCAAGGCCAGGAGGGCTGGTTCAACCTGTCGAAGGTGATGAACCTCAAATTCCGCATGCCCGGCAGCGAGGGACCGGCTGCGAGCCCCGTCGCCAACGGGGCTGGTCTCGATGGTCCCGCGAACAGCGGCGTTCTCGGCGTGCCGATCCGCGGTGCGCGCAGCGATCTGCCCGTCCGCTTCGAGGATGGCGGCGCGGTGCCGGGTGACCGTATCGTCGGCGTGCTGGTGCCGGGCCAGGGCATTCGCGTGCATCAGATCCATTCGCCCAAGCTGGCGCAGTTCGAGCAGGCCGACTGGGTCGACGTCACATGGGACATCGACCCCGATCGGCCGGAGCGATTTCCTGCAAAGCTCGGCGTGACCGTCATGAACGAGCCGGGCACGCTCGCACAGATCGCGCAGGTGATCGGCGAGGCAGAAGGCAATATCGACAGCCTGCGCATGACCCAGCGCGCGGCCGACTTCACCACGATGGTGATCGACGTGGAGGTGTGGGATCTCGCGCACCTCAGCCGGATCATGGCCGGCCTCAGAAGCAAGGCCGTGGTCAGCAAGGTCGAGCGGCTGTTCGAGTAGGCGGAGCGAAAGCGATCGACCCGATGAGCGAAATTGTTGCCCCCCACCTCCGTCTCGGCGTGAACATCGACCATGTGGCTACCATCCGCAATGCGCGGGGGGGCGCGCATCCCGATCCGGTACGCGCGGCGCTGGCCGCCATCGCCGCCGGGGCCGACGGCATCACCGCGCATTTGCGCGAGGACCGCCGGCACATCCGCGACGACGACATGATCCGCCTGAAGGCCGCCATCGGAGCGACGCCACTGAACTTCGAGATGGCAGCGACCGGGCAGATGCTCGACATCGCGCTCGCGGTGAAGCCGCACGCGGCCTGCCTGGTACCGGAGCGGCGCACTGAAAGGACCACGGAGGGTGGGCTCGACGTCGTCGCCGGTCACGACCCTCTCGTTGCCTTCGCCTCCGAGTTGCGCCGCGCCGGCATCCGCGTTTCGCTGTTCATCGAGCCGGCACTGGAGGCCGTCGAGGCCGCCCACTCGATCGGCGCGCCGGTTGTCGAGCTCCATACAGGGGCGTGGTGCGACGCCGTGCTGGCCGGCGACACCGCCAAGGCCGCCGCCGACTTCGATCGCATCGTCCATGCCGCGCGCCGTGCGCACGAGCTTGGCATCGAATGCCATGCGGGCCATGGCCTGACCTTCGATACGGCGAGACTGATCGCTACGCTGCCGCAAGTCGTCGAGCTCAACATCGGCCATTTCCTCGTCGGCGAGGCCGTTTTCACGGGGCTCGAAGCCGCGATTGCCCGGATGCGCGCGGCGATGATCGAGGGGCGGCAAGCGGTGCGTCCCCTGCACCAGGCGGGAGCTGGATCGTGATCCTCGGGCTCGGCAACGACGTCGTCGACATCCGCCGCATCGAGCAGACGCTCGACCGGTTCGGGGAGCGGTTCCTCGATCGCATCTTCACGGCGACGGAGCGGGCCCGCTCCGAGCGTCGGCCGGGACGAAGCCGGGCTGCCTCCTACGCCAAACGGTTCGCGGCAAAGGAGGCCTGCTCGAAAGCGCTCGGCACGGGCCTGCGCCGGGGTGTGTTCTGGCGCGACATGGGGGTCGCAAACCTCGCTTCCGGCCGGCCGACGCTGGCGCTGACCGGGGGCGCTGGCCGCCATCTCATCGAAATGACGCCGCCTGGCTTCGAGGCGCGGATCGACCTGACGCTGACCGACGACTACCCCTACGCCCACGCGATCGTCATCATCTCGGGTGTGCCGACCAAGGACGACCGCCGCTGACGGCCACGGCAGCAGTGTGGCAATTGCGCCAGAAGGCAAACCTCTCGCAGGTTTGCGCGGCATACGGGAAACAGCTATAGCGAGGCATGAGCGAGGCATGAGGGGGGGGCGCGTGTCGAGCGAGCCAATCTGGTGTGATGATCGAGAAGTCCGCCTCACAATTTACAGGAAGGTCAACCAGGGGACCGCACGAACTCGGTCACACGATTAGATCGACTAAGCAAACTAGCTCTTTGTTCGTGCTTGGTTCACTACCGCTTGACGACCTTCGCCCGGGATCAAGCGTCAGATCCAGAACACTGGTGCGCGGGCGCGATCTGGAGAAGTGAATGAGCCTGCATTCCGACGCGCACAAGCACCGGGACGGCACCTGGTGGGAAACCGGCAAGATCGTCATCCAGGCATTGCTGCTTGCGATGGTTGTGCGGGTGTTCTTCTATCAACCGTTCAACATCCCTTCCGGCTCGATGAAATCAACGCTGCTGGTGGGCGACTACCTGTTCGTGTCCAAGCTGGCCTACGGCTACAGCCGCTACTCTTTTCCCGGCGGCACCAACATGTTCTCCGGCCGCATCCTGAAGGCCGAGCCGAAGCGGGGCGATGTCGCCGTCTTCAAGCTGCCGCGCGACAATTCCACCGACTATATCAAACGCGTCATCGGCATACCCGGCGACGAGGTGCAGATGCGCAGCGGCGTGCTCTACCTCAATGGGAAGGCTGTCCCGAAGCGGCGGCTCGGCACTTTCGAGACGCGCGAGGACGACGGCCCGCCGCGCAAGCTGCCGATGTACGAGGAGTTGCTGCCGAACGGCGTGAAATACCGGGTGCTCGATGGCGAGCCCAACGGTCCGTTCGACAACACGATGGTCTTCAAGGTCCCGTCGGGGCACTATTTCATGATGGGCGACAACCGCGACAACTCCACCGACAGCCGCGCGACATGGGGCGTGGGCTTTGTGCCGCTCGAGAATTTCGTCGGCCGGGCGGAGATCATCTTTTTCTCAGGCGCTTTCGATGAGCCCGATGCTTTCAGGTTATTCACGCCCTGGCGGTGGCCGTTCGATATCCGCTGGAGTCGCTTTTTCAGTCTCGTCCGCTAGTTTTTCGCCTTTGACGCCAGGTGCCCGTCGGGCTACCTTTTCGTCAGCCCAGAACGCCAGCACACACATCGTTATTGCTCTGGATCGACTGATGTTTTCCGATATCTGCCCGGCTCCACGCCAGCGATCCAGAACACCAACGTGACGATCCATGGATGTCGGCCAACTCGGCGGCTTGGGCCTATCGGCATTCGTGGATCTCGATCACGTTGGGACTAGAATTGTCGCTCGTGCCCTTTGGTCTCCGCTTTGCCGAGATTGGCGGGCGGTGACGAGGAGATAGTTCGGAGATTCGCAGTTCGAAGACAGGACACCAGCTTTGCCCGTGTCGCGGAAACGAAAGCACTCGGTGCTCGAGAAGGCCCTTGGGTACAGATTCAAGGATCAGGACCTCATTACCAGGGCCCTGACGCACTCTAGCACGCGCGGCAACGGCTCCCGCGACGACAACGAACGGCTGGAGTTCCTCGGAGACCGCGTTCTGGGCCTCGCCATCGCGGGAGCGCTGATCGGGCAATTCCCCGATTCCGCGGAGGGCGATCTGGCTCGCAGGTTCAACCAACTCGTCAAGCGCGAGGCGTGTGCGGCGATGGGGCGGAGTATCGACCTCGGACAGCACCTCATCCTTTCGGACAGCGAGGCCAGCAGCGGCGGCCGCGACAAGGATACGATCCTGGCCGATGCGATGGAGGCCCTGCTGGGAGCCGCCCACCTCGACTCGGGCTTCGAAAAGGCGCAGGGTATCGTCTTGCGATTGTGGAACTCGTCACTTGCGGGACAGCTGCAGGCCGTCGTAGATCCGAAGTCCGCGTTGCAGGAATGGGCGCAGGGTCGAGGGCTCCCCTTGCCCCGCTATGTCGAGGTCTCGCGTAGCGGGCCAGACCACGCGCCGCGCTTCGTGTCCGAGGTGAGAATCACTGGCGTCAAACCGGCGCAGGGTAGCGGTGCGTCCAAGCGGGCGGCCGAGCAAACGGCCGCCAGCGCCATGCTGGCTCGCGAAGGTGTAGTGGCCGAGACAGAACATGGCTGAGCAACGCTTCGGCTTCGTGGCCATCATAGGTGCCCCGAACGCAGGCAAGTCCACCCTCGTCAACGCGCTGGTGGGCGCCAAGGTTTCCATCGTCTCGCACAAAGTGCAGACGACACGGATGGCCATCCGCGGCATCGCGATCGAGGACCAAAGCCAGCTCGTGTTCGTCGACACGCCGGGCATCTTCGCGCCGAAGCGCCGGCTCGACCGGGCGATGGTCGACGCCGCGTGGAGCGGCACGAAAGACGCCGACGTGATCGTGCTCGTCGTCGATGCCGCCAGGGGGATATGCGACGAGGTCGAGGCTATCCTCGCCAGGCTGAGGGACAAGGGCGCGCCGAAAGCGCTCGTCCTGAACAAGGTGGACCGTCTCGAGACCAAGGAGAAGCTGCTCGAGTTGTCCCAGCGGATCACGGCCGCGGTCGCGTTCGAAACCGTTTTCATGATCTCGGCGCTGAAGGGCAACGGGGTGGCGGACATCAAGCGCTACCTTGCCGGCAAGGTTCCGCCCGGCCCATGGCACTATCCCGAGGACGACATCTCCGATCTGCCGCTCAGGATGCTTGCCGCCGAGATCACGCGCGAAAAGATGTTCAACCGGCTGCACGACGAGCTACCCTATGCGGCAACCATCGAGACGACGCAGTGGGAGGAACGCAAGGATGGCTCGGTTCGGATCGAGCAGACGCTGTTCGTCGAGCGCGACGGCCAGAAGAAGATCGTGCTCGGCAAGGGCGGGCAGACGATCAAGCAGATCTCGAGTGAGGCGCGAAACGAGCTGAAAGAGCTGCTCGAGCGCAATGTGCATCTGTTCTTGTTCGTCAAAGTGCGTGGCAGTTGGAGCGACGACCCGGAGCGGTATCGCGAGATGGGTCTCGTGTTTCCCAAGGATTGAAGGTCTCCTGGATGACGAAGAAGGTTGCCATCGCCGGTTTCGGCGCAATCGGTAAGGTTCTTGCGCGCCGGCTGACGGACGGCTCGATGCCGGATTTCGAGCTTGTCGCGATCGGTGCGCGCGATCCGGCGAAAACGCGTGCGGAAGCCGAGAAAGTGCTGGGCCGGTCGGTGCCGGTGATGGCGTCCACCGCACTCGCCGACAAGGCCGACATCCTGCTCGAATGCGTGCCTACGGGGGCGTTCCGCGGCGTCGTCGAGCCGGTGCTTGCCGCCGGCAAGACCGTGATAACGGTGAGCGGGGCCGCCCTGCTGGAGCACATGGACCTCGAGGCCGTGGCACGCAAGGGCGGCGGTCAGTTGATCCTTGCGACCGGGGCCATCGTCGGGCTCGACGCGATCCGCGCGGCACGGCTCGGCCACATCGAGAGCGTGAAGATGGTCACGCGCAAGCCGCCGAAGTCGCTGGCTACGGCCAAGCAGGTCGTCGAGGACGGCCGGGATCTCTACAAGCTGACCGCGCCGGAGCTTCTGTTCAAGGGTACGGCGCGGGAGGGTGCGCGGCGCTTTCCTGCCAACGTCAACGTGGCAGCAGCCATCGCGCTCGCCGGTGCGGGGCCGGATCGTACCGAGCTCGAGATCTGGACCGACCCCGCCGTGGAGCGCAACACGCATCGCGTGATCGTGGAAGCGGACACGGCGCGGATCGAGGTCGCGATCGCCAACGTGCCGTCCGACGAGAACCCCGGTACCGGGCGCATAACCGCGCTCAGCATGCTCGCCGCGCTCGAGCGGCTGGCGAGCCCGATGGTGTTCGGCACTTGATGCAGGCGATAGCCACGGTCTGCCGCTGCCCGCGGCAGGCCGGCTGGTCTACTTATTCAGCTTGATGCCGGCCTTGGCGATCACATCGCCCCAGGCGCGGGCCTCGGCTTTCAACTGGGCGACGAGCAAGGCATGGTCCGTCGTGCCGCTCGTGAAGCCGAGCTTGGTGAAGCGATCCTGCACCGTCTTGTCGGCGAACGCGGCGTCGACGGCCTTGCCCAGGCGCGCGATAACCGCAGCCGGTGTTCCCTTCGGCGCGGCAAGCAGCCACCAGTTGGATGCGCCGAAGCTCGCGATGCCGCTCTCGGCAAGCGTTGCGACATTGGGCAGGGCTGCGAGGCGCTTGGCGCTGGAGACGGCCAGCGGCTTGACCGTTCCGGCCTCGATGTGACCGGCGCCGACCGCAACGCCGCCGAGGTAGAGCTGGATGTCGTTGCGCAGCAGCGCCTGCACTGCCGTCGGCGCGCCCTGGAACGGCACATGCACGAGGTTGATGCCGGTCATAAGCTTCAACCGCTCGACGGCGAGATGGGGCGTCGTGCCGAAGCTCGGCGAGCCGAAGTTGAGCTTGCCGGGATTGGCCTTCGCGTAGGCGATGAACTCGGGCAGCGTCTTCGCCGGCACGCTGGGGTGCGTGTAGATGACAGATGGCACGTCGGCGACCATCGCGACCGGGACGAGGTCCGTCACCGGATCGAAGGTCATGTTGGGGAACAGGAACTGGTTGATGACGAAGTTGTTCGTCGCACCAAGCAGCAGCGTGTAGCCATCCGGGGCAGCGCTGGCCACCGCCTGGGCGCCGAGGTTGCCGCCCGCGCCGGGACGCGCGGTTACGATCAGCTTCTGGCCGAGTGCGGCCTCCATCGGAAGGGAGACGGTTCTTATCGTGACGTCGCCGGCGCCGCCCGCGCCGTAGGGCACGATCACCGTGATCGGCTTGTCGGGGAACTGCGCGGAAGCCGTGACAGCGGTCGCCGTGGCGGCGATCCAGAGCAGGGCAACAAGTCGGACGAGCCTGTTCAGCATCTCGGTCTCACTCTGGCTGGACGGAACGGTCAGATGTCGATGCGCATCAGGTCGTGAGCGATGCGAACGGGACCCGCGTAGCGGCTGCGGATGTCGCGCATCATCGCCTCGAGCTGGTGCGGCCCCATCTGCTCGACGGGAAGGTGCTTGCCGGCGGCGCGCTTCAGCACCGGGCTCAGCGAATCGATATGGCCGATGTGGGTCGCGACGAGCTGCTTGACGTTGGAAGACGCCGCGAGATTGCCGAGCTCGAGCGGGCTCGTATGCGCGACGGTGCCGACGCCAGAGCGGCGGCGGTGCTCCATGAACTCCTCGGAGAAGGTGCACTCGTGGATCAGGAGGTCGGCGTCCCTGGCCAAATCGGGCAGGGTCGAGCAAGGCTTGCTGTCGCCACTGAAGGCCACGACCTTGCCCTCCGCCTCGATGCGGAAGCCATAGCAGCGGGCAATGTCCTTCTCGATGTGATCGACCTCGATGGCCGTCATGCGGAGGTGCTCGTCCTGATAGATGAGGCCGCCGGCCGTATACTCTCGCACCTCGGGGCGCATCGCCTCGATGTTCTCCTGGCGGGCGCGGTAATGCGCGCGGGCGTGGAAGTCGACATCGAACGCGCCGCCCTCGAAGAGATGGCCGACGAACTTCGCCGTGCCGGCGGGGCCGACGATCTGCGGCGCGCCGACCGTGTTGAGCATCCACGCCGAGATGAGCATGAACGGCAGCTCAGCGATGTGGTCATGGTGCAGATGGGTGAGGAAGACCCGCTTGACGTCGGCTGGGCTGACGTCGGCGCGCATCATCTGGCGGGTGGCGCCGTGGCCGCAGTCGAGCAGGTAGTGCTCGCCGTTGTCGAGGGTCAGCAGGATCGAGGTGTGGCACCGGTCCGGATCGGGAAGCGCGGCGCCGGTTCCCAGCATGATGATACGCATCGCAACCCCGTCGGTACGCACGCCGCCTGGCCAATCGGCTGGCCCAAAACGAAAAAAGCCCGGCGAGCCGAGCCTCTTCGAGAAGATCTGGTGCGGTCAAGAGGACTCGAACCTCCACGGGTTGCCCCGCTAGCACCTCAAGCTAGTGCGTCTACCAATTCCGCCATGACCGCTAGCCGCCGGGAGCCCGGGGCTCGCAGCGACCCGCGGCACATAGCAAACGCGCGGCGACCCAACAAGCCCCCTGTCACGCATATCACGTCTTGGCGTGCACCTTTCGCAGCGCGTCGATCAACTCGCTGTCGTTCAGATCGCCCATTCCGACCTCGACGGCCTGGCCGAAAACATCCACCGTGGTGCGGCCGAGCCGGGACTGGCCGCCGACCTTCTCGATGAACGCGACGCCATAGAGCGTGTCCTTGATGCGGCCCTTTGGCGAGAAGCCTACCGGGCTCTCATGCTTGCCCGTCGCCATGTACTTGGAATGGCGGATGACGTGGCCGGAGTTGGTGTTGCCGATGGAAAAGGCGTTGGCGGCGGCCATCAGGTCGATGCCGGCAGCCTCGCAGGCCTGCATGGCCTCGCCGAGGGCTGCGACCTGGATCGCGCCCATCACGTTGTAGATGAGCTTGAAGGCGTTGCCCCGGCCGACGCCGCCGAAATTCGAGAACGACTTCGTATAGGGCTTCACGATTTCGCGGATCTCCTCCACGTCGGCTGGAGCGCCACCGGCGAAGATGTGTAGGGCACCGGCTTCCGCCGCGTCCGGCCGGCCGGCGACGCAACAATCGACGAAGCGCAGGCCTTTGGCAGCCGCGAGCCCGGCCAGCTCATGCACCCAGGCGTTGGAGACGGTGGAGCTCTCGATGGCGAGCGCGCCGGGCCTGGGGCTCGACTCGAGGACGCCTCCTGGGCCTGCCCAAACCGCGCGGCAAGCCTCGTCGTCCATCAGCATCGTGAAGATCGCGTCGGCACCGGCGACCGCCTCGGCGATCGTGCCCGCCACCTTTGCGCCGACCGTCTCGAGCGCCTTGGCCTTGTCGGCCGAGCGGTTCCAGACCGTGACCTGATGGCCGCCTTGCAGGAGGCAGCGGCTCATCGGCGCGCCCATGTTGCCGGTGCCGAGGAATGCGATCTTGGTCATGTGATGCTTTCGTGCTCGCGAACAGGACTGGATCAAGCAGCCCGATTGGTCGCTAATTGCGGCAGGGGCAAGCATCTGTATGTTACGGCCGATCCCGACAAGGCAAGGCGGTATAGCCGGTCTGCTCGGTGAGCACACAAAACGGCGCGTAAGCGGCGCGCAAAAGGAAAAGAGGAAACGCATGGCGTCCAAGCTCCAGGAGCAGCCCACCGTTGCTCAGGTCGTCGCGCAGACGCTGAAGCGGCATGGCGTGGACATCATCTTCTCTCAAAGCCTGCCGTCGGCCGTGGCGCTGGCCTGCGAGGACCTCGGGATCCGGCAGTTCACCTACCGGACGGAAAACGCCGGCGGGGCAATGGCGGACGGCTTCGCGCGGATGGCCAATCATGCAGCCGTCGTGCTGGCGCAGAACGGACCGGCGGCGACGCTGCTCGTCGCGCCTTTATGCGAGGCGCAGAAGGCGTCGATCCCTGTCGTTGCGCTGATCCAGGACGTCAACCGAAACCAGACCGACCGGAACGCGTTCCAGGACGCCGACCACATCGCGATGTTCTCGGGCGTGACCACGTGGGTGCGGCGGGTCGCCGAGGCCGACCGGATCGCGGACTACATGGACATGGCGTTCACGCAGGCGACATCGGGGCGGCCCGGCCCGGTCGTGCTGATGCTGCCGGCCGACATGCTGCTCGAGCGCACGACGCGGCCCGTAACACGCAAGGCTGCGCTGGCGTCGGTGCCGCTCGACCGCTTCTGCGCCGACCCTGCGCGGATCAAGGAAGCTGCCGCGCTGATCGCGAGCGCGAAGCACCCGCTCGTCGTCGCGGGCGGCGGCGTACATCTGTCGCAAGCCTCGGCCGAGGTGGAAGCGCTGCAATCGCGGCTGCACCTCCCGGTGATGACCACGGTGATGGGCAAGGGGTGCGTCGACGAGAGCCATCCCCTGTCGCTCGGGGTCGCTGCCTATCAGCTCGGCAAGCTGTCGCCGGCGCGCGATCTCAAAGGCATCATCCAGCGCGCCGACGTGGTGCTGCTGATCGGCACGCGGACCAACCAGAACGGCACGGACTCCTGGCAGCTCTATCCGGACGGCGCGCGTTACATCCACATCGACGTGGACGGCACGGAGATCGGGCGAAATTACGAGGCGCTGCGGCTCGTGGGCGATGCGAAGCTGACACTTGCAGCCCTGACCGCCGAGCTCGACGGAAAGATGCAGCCGCGACCGGCCATCGAGAAGGAAATCGCGGCGGCGCGCAAAACGCACGCGGAGGTGATCGCGCCGGTTCTCCATTCCAACGCGTCGCCGCTGCGGCCCGAGAAGCTGATGGCAGACATCGCGCAGGTGATGACGCCCGAGACGATCGTCGTCGCCGACGCCAGCTACTCGACGCTGTGGGTCGCCTGCTATCTGCGCGCGCTGCTGCCGGGGCAGCGGTTCATCACGCCGCGCGGGCTCGCTGGCCTGGGCTGGGGCCTGCCGATGGCGATCGGGGCGAAGCTGGCGCGGCCAGACGCGCCGGTCGTGTGCGTCGTGGGCGACGGCGGTTTCGGGCACGTGTGGTCGGAGCTCGAAACGCTGAAGCGGACCGGTGTGGCAGTTGTGCTCACCGTGCTCAACAACGGCGTGCTCGCCTACCAGAAGGACGCGGAGGACGTGAAGTTCGGGCGGCACTCGAGCGCGTGCCGGTTCTCGCCGGTGGACCATGCGGCAGTCGCGCGTGCCTGCGGGCTGGTCGGCGTGCGCATCGAACGCGCGTCGGACTTCCTGCCGGCGCTGCGCGAGGCGCTCGCCTCGAAGGAGGCCGTTCTGCTCGATGTCGTGACCGACCCGGAAGCCTATCCGCCGATTACGTTCTTCGAGGGCGCGCTGGAGAAGGTGCGGGCGGCACGGGAGGGGAAGGGCTGAGCTGGTTCCCAACCGCCACGGCAATCGGGCGAACCGAGGTGAGCCAGTGCTGGAGCCAGTCCGCTGCGTTCTCGGTTCTCGAGACCCGTTTCGTTCCGTCCGCACATGACGGAGCGAGGAGGTTGGCGCGGCCCGACTTCTGGTCCGAGTCAAAACCTGCGCAGTACGGGCGTTGGCGTCGCGGCTGGGGTGGCCCGCGTAGCTGCCGGTCGTGGAACGGCCTGGGAATCCCGGTTACCGTTCACGCTGGCCTCCTTTGTTGCCCCTCGAGTGCGGCTGCGATACGAGGGGCCGACATCGCAGGAGACGATCGATGCAGGACAAAGCCAAGTCAGGGGCCAAGAGCGGCAAGCCGCCGAACCTCATCGCGGGCGCCACCGGCGACTGGGAGGTGGTCGTGGGCATGGAGGTCCACGCCCAGGTGGCGAGTAACGCGAAGCTGTTCTCCGGCGCCTCGACCGCATTCGGCGCGGAGCCCAACAGCCATGTGTCGCTGGTGGATGCCGCGATGCCGGGGATGCTGCCCGTCATCAACGCGGAATGCATTGCCCAGGCGGTGCGGACGGGTCTCGGACTGAAGGCCGAGATCAACCTGACGAGCGTGTTCGACCGGAAGAACTATTTCTATCCGGACCTGCCGCAGGGCTACCAGATCAGCCAGTACAAGAGCCCCATCGTGGGCGAAGGCGAGGTCGAGATCGAGGTCGACGGCGAGGCCATTCACGTCGGCATCGAGCGCGTACATCTGGAGCAGGACGCGGGCAAGTCGATCCACGACCAGCACCCCGACTATACCTATGTCGATCTCAACCGGTCCGGCGTCGCGCTGATGGAGATCGTGTCGAAGCCCGATATTCGCAGCCCGAAGCAGGCGCAAGCTTACGTGTCGAAGCTGCGCACCATCCTGCGCTATCTGGGCACATGCGACGGGGACATGGAGAAGGGAAACCTGCGCGCGGACGTGAACGTCTCCGTGCGCCGGCCAGGCGATGCGCTCGGCACGCGCTGCGAGATAAAGAACGTCAACTCGATCCGGTTCATCGGAGAGGCCGTCGAGGTCGAGGCACGGCGGCAGATCGACATCATCGAGGAAGGCGGCACGATCAATCAGGAGACGCGCCTGTTCGACGCAGCCAAGGGCGAGACGCGCTCGATGCGCTCCAAGGAGGAAGCGCACGACTATCGCTATTTTCCCGATCCCGACCTGTTGCCGCTGGAGCTGACGCAAGCCTTCGTCGACGACTTGAAAATCGGCCTGCCGGAGCTGCCCGACGAGAAGCGGCAGCGGTTCGTGCGCGAGTACGGGCTCTCGGCATACGACGCCGACGTGCTGGTGGCCGAGCGGGAGAACGCCGAGTTCTTCGAGGCCGTCGTCTCGATGCAGAAGAGCGGGGGCCGCGACGGCAAGCTCGCTGCGAACTGGGTGATCAACGAGTTGTTCGGACGGTTGAACAAGGAAGGCGAGGAGATCTCCGCCTCGCCCGTGTCGGCGGCGCAGCTCGGTGGCATTCTCGACCTGATCGGCAACGGTACGATCTCCGGTAAGATCGCCAAGGATCTGTTCGAGATCGTGTGGGCGGAAGGCGGCGATCCGGCCGAGATCGTCGAGAAGCGGGGGATGCGCCAAGTCACCGACACCGGTGCCATCGAGAAGGTCGTCGACGAAATCATCGCGGCGAACCCGAAGCAGGTGGAACAGGTGCAGGCGAACCCGAAGACGATGGGCTGGTTCGTCGGTCAGGTGATGAAGCTCTCGGGCGGCAAGGCCAATCCGGCCGCTGTCAACGAGGTTTTGAAGCGGAAGCTCGGGCTCGAGTAGGCGACCTGGGTAGATGGGGTCAGGCCCTGCGGGTCGGACCCCGGAAATGGAGGCAGATGGCGCGCCGGACCGCGAGATAAGGGCACGCAGAAAAGCGGCGGACGCGGGGCCGCCGTCATTTCTTGGCTGGCGCCTGGTTCTTGGCAGGCTGTTTGACTGGCGCGGGCGCTGCCTTTGCCGGTGCCACTGGTCCTGCCGGCCGCCGGGGCGGGCCAGCCACTGGACGCGGCGGGGCGACACGCGGCTTGGGTGGAGCGACAGTGGGGCGCGGCGTCGACGGAGATGGCCGGGCAACAGGCAGTTTCGGCTTTGCGATGGGCGCGGGTCTGACGCCGGGCCCCCTCGGGGTTACTACGGGCGTCGCGACCGGCCTCCTGGGCGTCGGAACTGGACCTTTCGGCTCCACCACTTTCGGTGGCGCCGTCGGCTTGACGATTGTCGGGCCTTTATTCAGCGGCACGGTGACGGGCACGGGGCCCTTCGCACCGGGCGGCACGGTCACCGGCACGGGACCCTTCGCACCGGGCAGCACGGTCACCGGCACGGGACCCTTCGCACCGGGCGGCACGGTCACGGGCACGGGGCCCTTCGCACCGGGCGGCACGGTCACCGGCGCGGGACCCTTCGCACCGGGCCGCACGGTCACGGGCGCGGGACCCTTCGCACCGGGCAGCACAACCGGCTGAGGCGTCCTCGGTCCGGGGCGATTGGGAACGGTCTGACCGGGCGTGAACTTCTGAATGAGGACGGGCGCGCGATAGGGCGCGCCTCGCCGCCTTGTGGGATCGTGCTGCCACGTCGTCACGGGAGCGGCTGCCTGCACAGGCCTGCGGTTGAAGCGGTTGAGCCTGCCTGGATCGACGGCGACGCGGCGCCTGTTCCAGTCCCAGCTTGCCCACAGGGCTGCACCGACGATCACAGCGCCGCCAAACCAAAGCGCACCATCGGAGACCGGTCGCCGCCGCGGGGGATCCCAGACGTAGGGCGGATACTCGACGTACTCCCATCGGCCGTACACCCTCGGCTCGTAGTAGGGGACATAGACTACAGTCGTATCGACCGGTTCGATGACCACGTACTCCTCGACGTACCTGACCCTTTGCTGCTTGCTGCTCTTCAGATTGCCAGCCTTCTCAGCTTTGCGACGGAGGTTCTGGACCGCCCGCATGAGGTCGTCCTCCTGCGCCAGGAAGGCCTCCCCGATCTCCCCGGTCCATTCGAGCTTCTCGTCCATCATGCGAAGCACATCGGGGAACGCCGTCATCGCCTTGACGCTGTCTTCCCAGGTCTGGCGCTGCAACGCCTGCTCCAGCTCCACGCCCTTCAAACGTGAGTTGGCGCGGCGCCAACGCGCGGCCTGCACGATGTCGAGGGGGTAGGTCGACGCCATCAGAAGATTTGTCAGAAGGCTGTCGGGGTATAGCGCCACGGGTGCTGCGAGTTGCTCGAGCTTCTGACGACTAAGCGCTGGCGCTGCAGGTGGCGCCGGGTCCATCTGTGGTGGCGGCGCACTCTGCGCGAAGGCTGGCGCTCCGGCCGGCACAAGGATTGCCAGAGAGCAGATTCCCGATACGACGGCCCGAAACCGGAGCATGCGGTTGAGACGGTCCATGGCTCTTTCCTCTTCCCTGCGGTCAGTGGCGTCCATGATGGCAAAGTCGAGAAAGCCTAACCTGCTTCCGTAACTCCGATCCGGTGGTGATGGCGTAAGGGTCTGGGTTGGTTTGCGAATCAGCTATTTCTCTTGTCGAGGGCGGCTCACTCGGCAGGTGATGGGATGCGAAGCTTCGAGATCGTGCAGTCGGACACCGACACGA
>CAMAYR010000011.1 GCA_945862355.1 Devosia equisanguinis
CGGACGAAGCCTGAAACACAACCGGACGACGCCACCGAAAAATGATCGCAGAACGTATGAAGGCCCCCGCGCGCGGGGGCCTTCATACGTTCAAGACTGATGGATTATTGCTCCGGCTCGCCGATGGAAAATTACTCCGGCGTTGACACCGGGCTGCTTGCGGCTGCGGTCGCTTGGCGGTCTCACCGTCGCACTTGCAGTGTCGATATTGCTTGCCACCAGCGGTCCGCTGGCCGGTCAACGTTACACGGAGGAGGTATTCAGCTTTGCCACCCGCGCCGATCCGGACGACGACGAGCCGCCAGTGGAGGTCGAGGCCACAGCCTATATCCCTGCGCGTGTCAGGCGCCCGATGAGCGCGGTCATCATCGTGCCGTCGAGCGGGGGGGTGGAGGAGGAACGTGAAATCTACTACGCGCTGGAACTCGCTAAAGTGGGCATTGCCGCGATAGTCGTGGATAGCTTCACCGCGCGCGGCGTTGAGAATTCGCTGTACGACCAGAGTGCTCTGGAATCCTCAGACATCGAGAATGACGCCTTTGCCGCGTTGCGCATGTTGGCCGCCGACCCGCGTTTCGATCGCAAGCGCATCGCCATCATGGGCGTCTCGAAAGGTGGCACGGTTGCCCGCGATACCGCGCTGGCAGTGCGACGCAAATTGCTGGGCCGGATGGATCTGCAATTCGCTGCCCACATCGCCATCGCGCCCGACTGCGTTTGGACCAACCGCTCCAGTGCGACGACTGGTGCGCCCATGCTCTTTCTGCTTGCCGAGCTCGACGATCAGACGCCACCCGGCCCCTGTGTGGTGCAGGCTCGGCGGATGATTGCGGCTGGCAACGCAAAGGTTTCCTGGAAGACCTACATCGGGGCTCACCACGCCTGGGAGGAGCTGGGGGCGAGCCCCCATTTTGATGCGCGGATCGAGAACTATTCCAAGTGCCGGGTCTGGATCGAGGACGACGGCTCGATGCACGCGGCTTCGACGGGCGATGTCGTCCCCGACGAGGGATGGCGCGACTGGGCCCGGACCAACTGCATGACGACTGGCGCGACCTGTTGCGGCGGTACGCCCGCGCTGAAGACGGCAGCCACCCGCGATGTGATCGAGTTCCTTCGCCGGCAGGGGTTTTGACGGAAGGATCAGGCAGCGAAAATCCACGAGCCTTTCCGATTTGTAACCACCCTAGTGTTCCGGTTCTGACATTTGCTTCCCGTTGCGGCGAGGCTCGGTGCAAATGTCAGAACCGCAAGAAACACTAGCAGGTCTATGATTCTAGTGTAGCTTCTTCATCTGACGTTTGGTTGAGAGCCCAGCCGCAAGCGGGTACCAAACGTCAGATGCGCTACACTCGTGGCCCGTCGCGCCTAAATCGTATCATAGCCGCAGCCACCGTCCGATTTGCGCGCGACGGGCCGTTAGAGCAGTTTCCGATCGACTGATCAGATGGATCTGCTCTGGACATGAATTGAGCCTCTCCGGGTGCCGCACGTCCGATTCTTTGCTTGCGGCCAGTGCCTACGATAGCGGCGCGATGAACCGGCCTGCTGACCAACGACGAGTTGGAACTCACCCGCGGGCGGGGCGCGCATCTACCGGATTGTTCTGATGGATCAGAGAGGTAGATGGCGCGAGCGACGGGACTTGAACCCGCGGCCTCCGGCGTGACAGGCCGGCGCTCTAACCAACTGAGCTACGCCCGCATCTAGCGACGCGCCGGCACCGCCAGCGGGTCATCACAGGAGCGTGGGGATACGTGCTGACCGGTGAGAAGTCAAGGTCGTTGCGCGGCTATTGTGAAGTTTACATGCTGGTTCGTGTGCCGACGACAGCCCTGGAGCCTTGGACGGGCCACTGACGTTGCGGCAGGGATGCCTGACGGCTCGCCGCCACGGTCCGGTTGCCGGTGCCTGTTGCTTTTACCTGCTGGTTGACGCGTGGGGTGGCCGGATTGAGCGGGCGTGGCTCGTGTCCCCTCGGACCACGCCCGTCGCCCTTGCGGGCTCCCCCAAAACCGTCCAGGCGAGCCCGGGCGGCAGGCGCTTGCAGATCGCAGTTAGCCGAAGTAATTGCGGTGACTTATGGGCAGGATTGGGAAGTATTGGGGACAGCACTTCAATTTGCAGATATAATCTGAGATAATTCCCAGCCCGCCAGCCCCGTCAGGTCTTCGGGCTGATAGCCTCGACCGGGCCGCCTGCGGCTTTCCACGCAGCGAACCCGCCCTCGATATGTGCGACGGGCGCGAGCCCCATATCCTGCAGTGTCTTTGTAGTGAGCGCCGAGCGCAGGCCTCCGGCACAGAAAAACACGAACGTCTTATCCTCGCCGAACACGGGCTTGTAGTACTTGCTTTGCGGATCGATCCAGAACTCGAGCATGCCGCGCGGGGCGTGCAGCGCGCCGGGGATCTTGCCCTCGCGGGCGAGCTCGCGCGGGTCGCGAATATCCACAAGCAGCATCTTGGGGTCCCCGGCGAGCGCGATTGCTTCACCGGCCGAGTATTCCTTGATCTCGCGTCGGGCGGTCTCGACCATCGTATCCACGCTCACCTTCAAGGGCTTTGCCACGTTCCACCTCGTTCCTTTTTGCCACAACTTTTCACTACCCCATCCTGGCCCGCTGCAGCAAATGCTACGGGGGGCCGTACTTCCGCCGTGAATGTGCCGCTACCGAAAGGCGCGTAACCAGCCGTGTCGGCCTAGGGTTCCGAGGTGATCGTGTACCGTTCCTGCCTGGCAATGCTCGCAGCCTCGCTTTCGGCGTGCGCTGCCGAAACGGGGGGATCCTCGCCCGCGGTATATCTGCCGGTGGCGACGGGCCCGGCAGCAACCGCTGGAGCGGGGGCAGCCAGCGTGCGCGCCGCTCCAGGCGGATACAAGCTGACCGAGGCCGAGAGCCGGCTCGACTGTCCAAAGTTGACCGGTCAGATGAAAGTCCGCATCGCCAACATGCGGGCAGCCTACGGTCAACGGAGCGGCACGAACGTCAGCCAGTCGATCCAGGCCGTGGTGACGCCGGTGTTTGGTGGAACCACACGTGGGCTCGATCCCGATGCCGATCTGCAACTCGACCGTGCGAAGATGGAGGCCTTCAATCGGCGTCTCGCCGAGAAGAAGTGCAAGACGCTCGATCTCGACGCTGAGTTGCGCGGCGAGCCAAGCGGGCCGCGTGTTCGGAAATAAACGTCGATATAACAATGTTGTGGGGGTAATGTTGAGGCAGACGGCACCATCTGATTAACCAGGAAGTCGGGTAGCGTTCTGCGCGAGGCAGGTGCTCGGTTAGTCAACGTCTCCCGGGTAGCGGCACCACGCCCCAATGGACAGGAGGTAGCGCGCGGGGTTACCTCGGACATCGTCATTCGGGGGATCTGATCCACGCCGAGCGGTTGTGCCTTTCGATCTGGCCGGCCGAGGCCCTGTGCGGGGCCTGACCGGCTCGAGGCGGAGAGCTGCTGCGGCAAGCCGATTGCCAGCCGCCGATTGCCAGCCGCCGATTGCCAGCCACCGTTTGCCAGCCAAGGGGCACATGTCGCCCGCCGAAGTGTGACCACGACCATGACCATGACCGAACTCACCACGCCATCTACCGCGCAAGGCCTCGGCGAGGAGTCGAGCATCTGGTTCAAGCTGACCACGCTTCTGCGCGGCAATCCGCACAACCCGATGGCGACACTGCTCGACATGACGCAACGCTACGCCCCTCGCACGGGCGGCGTGATCTCTGTTACGATGGCCAACCAGCGCGTGGTGTTCCTCACCGAGCCCGACCAGTTCAAGCACGTGCTCGTCACCAAGGTCGACTCGTACATCAAGTACTTCGACGGCCTGAAGCCGATCTTCGGCAAATCGATGATCACCCACGACGGCGCGGTCTGGAACAAGATCCGGATGCCCCAGCAGCCGGCGTTCCACCCGGATATGTTCGCCGAGTACGTGCCTTATTTCCTTTCCGCGATCCGCGCGAAGATGGACCGCTGGGCCGAGCTGGCGCGGTCGGGGGAAGAGATCGAGATGGTCGAGCAGACCTGGACGCTCGCCGCCGACATGATCTGCAAGGCGTTGTTCGATCGGGACATGCCGTTCAACCCACACGTCGTCTTCAAGTGCGTGAAGACTTACACGGATGTGATGAACCACAAGTCGATCCGCTTGCGTCGACAGGCCGGTGAGCTGGTCGAGATGCATGACGAGGACGCTGCCAAAGCGATCGAGGCGTGGTGGGCCGTTCCCCCTGCGGTCTTCGCGGCCGATCCGCGCGAGGAGCGTGAGCGCACGCTGCTCAAGATGATCGAAGCCTGCGCCGCCGACCCGTCGATCCCGGAATTCGACCAGCAGCAGGCGCTCGACGAGATCAAGCAGTATCTGTGGGCTGGCACTGAAACGACGGCGCTGACGCTCGCCTGGGCGCTCTACCTGACGGACAAGCACGGTGAGGCTGCCGAGCGCATTCGCCGCGAGGGCGAGGAGGTTTACGGCGACCGCGAGCCGACGGCGGCGGACTACTCCGCGCTCGCCTACACCCGTGCCGTGATCCAGGAGACGATGCGGATATATCCGCCGATCTGGGGCCTCATTCGCGTCGCCACCGAGAGCGATACGATCGGCGGCAACGAGATCCGGCCCGGTGACCGCGTCGCGCTGTTCGCCTACGGCGTCCATCACAGTCCGAAATACTGGGACGAGCCCGAGGAGTTCCGCCCTGAGCGCTGGTTGGGCGATGCCGCAAAGAAGCGCAAGCCTTATACGTACATCCCCTTCGGCGGCGGCAAGCGCAGCTGCATCGGCGGCGCGATGAGTCAGGTGGAGAACACGCTGGCGCTGTCGATGCTGCTGCGTCGCTTCCGCCCCGAGTACGTCGGCACGGAGCCGCCAGGCATCCACGCCACGGTCACGCTGTGCCCGAAGGGCGGGCTGCCTTTCCGCATCCGCGGGCTGAGCTGAGCTGAGCTGAGAGAAGGCGGGTGGGCCTGGACCGCCTGCTTGGTGCATTCCACTCGCGCGTTCCAACGCGCGCAGACGTCGTGCGGGCGCCGCTCGACCGCGGCACCCGCCGGCTCTTGTCAGCTCCCGCGCTGGTACGGCCCGAGGCCCGGGCGGTAGCTCTTTTTGTCGAGGAACTCCGTCATGCCGACGCGGTCGCCGATTTCCTTGTCGAGACGCATCAGGCTGTCCTGCTTGACGGCCAGATAATCCTTCGCGTCCTCGACGTTCATGCCGCGCACGACGCGTACGGCCTCCTTCGTGTAGCGCAACACGTTGGGATTGAGCTTGGTGAGCTTGCTCGCAAATTCGACGGTGCGGGACCGCAGGTCCTTGGCCGGCACAGCGAAATTGGCAAGGCCGAGCTCGACTGCACGCTTGCCGTCGAACGGCTCGCCGGTTGCCGCGTAGTAGAGCGCGTGCCGCGGTAGCATCATTTCGGCGAGGTTCCACGACACGATGCCGCCAGGGATGATGCCCCAGTTGACCTCCGACAAGCCGAAGGTCGCATCCTCGGCGACGATTGCGAAGTCACATGCGCAAAGCTGTGTGAACGCGCCACCGAATGCGAAGCCATGCACCATTGCGATCGTCGGCTTGGGAAACTTCGACAGCAGCTCCCAGCGCCAGCGATGGCTGTCGTTGCTGGCCTTTCGCCGCAAGGCGGGGTCCTTGGCGCCTTCGCGGAAATAGAGCTTGAGGTCCTGGCCGGCGCACCATGCCGGCCCGTTGCCGCCTATGATGAGCACACGCGTCGCCGCGTCCACCGATAGCGCTTCCAGGGCGTCGCACATGTCCGCGTGCAGACCCGGGCTCATTGCATTGCGTTTGTCTGGTCGATTGAGCATCAGGAAGGTGAGGGCACCTTCCCGTTTGATTTCGATGTTCTCGTATTTTTTGTCTGTCATGGCGCATCCTCCGGTGAAATGCTGTTTCAGAAGCTACGCCGAAAAATCGGGGTGGGCAATCGGGCGTGGTCGGGACGCCGGATGGCACGAAACGGCGGCGCTGGAATACGTTCAGCGCTGGTGTTCGAAGAAGCGTGCATAGCCGACCTTGCGGAGGTCGCAGGCCGGGCAGGTGCCGCAGCCATAGCCCCAATCGTGCAGGGTTGTCCGATCGCCGAGGTAGCAGGTGTGCGTGCGCTCCCGCACGATGTCGACCAGCATGTCGCCGCCGAGCTCCTTCGCAAGGGCCCACGTGGTCGCCTTGTCGATCCACATCAGCGGCGTGTGCAGCACGAAGCGTTGGTCCATGCCGAGGTTGAGCGTGACCTGCAGCGCTTTGAGTGTGTCATCGCGGCAATCGGGGTAGCCCGAGTAGTCCGTCTCGCACATGCCGCCGACGAGGTGCTTGAGGCCGCGACGGTAGGCGAGGGCTGCCGCGAACGTGAAGAAGAGCAGGTTGCGGCCGGGCACGAACGTGTTGGGCAGCCCGTTCGCCGCAAACGTGATCGTCATGTCCTGGGTCATTGCGGTTTCGCTGATTGCTGGAATCACCGGCAGATCGAGCACGTGGTCGGCGCCGAGCCGTTGTGCCCAGGCGGGGAACGCCGCGCGCAAGCCCTCGAGAACCGGGCCGCGGCAGTCGAGTTCGACCTTGTGGCGCTGGCGATAGTCGAAGCCGATCGTCTCCACATGCTCGAAGCGCTCGAGCGCCCAGGCGAGGCAAACGGTGGAATCCTGGCCGCCCGAGAACAGTACCAGTGCGCGGCCGCCGCCGGACGTCTCCGTTGCTGGAACCGGCACTTGCCTCAGTGCCCCTCGAACGACATGAGTGACCGCACCTTGATGCCCTGCAACTCGAGCAGTTTCGTCCCGCCGAGCTCGGGTAGATCGATCACGAAGGCAGCACCGACGATGTCGCCGCCGGTGCGCCGGATAAGCTTTGCTGCGGCTTCCGCCGTGCCCCCTGTCGCAATGAGGTCGTCGATGATCAGAATCCGCTGGCCCTGGGTGATTGCATCGGCGTGAACCTCGATCTGATCGACGCCATATTCGAGTGTGTATTCCTGCCCGATCGTTTTCCAGGGCAGCTTGCCCTTCTTGCGGATCGGGACGAACCCGCAGCCGAGCCGGTCGGCGACCGCCCCACCCAGGATGAAGCCGCGCGCCTCGATCCCAGCGACGGCGTCCACCGGCTCCGTGCGGTAGGGCTCCGCCAGCCGGGTAATGGCTGCTTTCAAGCCTTGCGAATCACCAAGCAGTGTCGTGATGTCCCGAAACATTATGCCGGGCTTGGGATAATCCGGGATCGTCCGTATAAGCTTCTTGAGATTTTCCACACCTGCCTCCGTGCCCGCCAAAATCGTGGCGCAAAATAGCAATAGTAGGAAGGCTCCGGTAGGACAAACGGAAGCGCCCCGGCCGGTTGGTCGAGCGGATTGCGAAGGAGCGAGCGCGATGCCGGCATTGGACAGGAATGGAGGCGGGCCGGGCGTCATGCCGATGTCCGACGATCTGCCTCGGACCCTGCGACGCGAGCGCGAGGCGCGTGAGCGCTCCGGTCTGGCGGGCCTGCCGCATGGGGCACCGCCGTCGATTTCATCGAGCTACGGACCAGAGCCTGGCATGTCGGATGGATTGGTGGTTTCGGGCACCACCGTAACCGACGTGAGGATACCATTCCTGCGCTTGATGATCATTTCCATCAAGCTGGTGCTCGCGTCCATTCCAGCGCTGTTCCTGCTTGGCACCATCTTGTGGCTCGGGGGGCATCTGCTGATGACGTTCTTCCCCTGGCTGGTGAAGCTGCAGATCCTGATCAGGGTGCCCTGATCTTTGTCGCAGATTGCCGGCCACGCTTCTTAACGAAGACACTCCGATACTATTTGACGGCCCACCATGTGTCGAACGCCATGCCGTTGAGGCTGGGCTTCGCCGGGAAATTCACGCGCGCGCGCCACGCCAACCACTGACCTGGCGCATGGAACAACGGAATTACGTAGTCGCCGCTCAGCAGTACCCGGTCGAGGGCGCGCACAGCCGAGACGAAGTCTTCGCGCCGTTCGGCTGCCAGCAAGGCGTTGATCATGGCGTCGGCGGCCGGGGTATGCACGCCGGCATAGTTGAAGGAGCCCTGCGCATCGGCCGCTGCTGCCGACCATCGGTTGAACTGCTCGTTGCCGGGCGAGAGTGATGCCGGCCACAGCACCTGGGCCATATCGAAGTCGAACGACTTCATGCGTGCGGAATATTGTGCGCTGTCTACCTGGCGAAGGCGCAGCGCTATGCCGAGCCGCTTGAGGGTGTCGGCATAGGACAGTACCAGTCGTTCCTGGGTCCGGCTGGAGGCGAGGAATTCGATGGCGATCTGCCGCCCGGTGCGCTGATGGACCATGCGTCCATCCGATAGCGCGTAGCCGGCCTGGGCGAGCAGATCGTGTGCGCGTTTGAGTGCCTTCCGATTGTTACCGCTGCCGTCGGAGATGGGCAGATGCGGGCGGCCATCGAGGATGTCGGCCCGCACAGCGGCCGGGAACGGGGCCAGCAGGGCGCGCTCGCGTGGATCTGCCGGCCGTCCGGTCGATGCGAGCTCGGAGCGCGCGAAGTAGCTCGTCGAGCGCCGGTAGAGCCCATGAAAGAGGCTTCGGTTGAGCCATTCCGCGTCGAGGAGTTCGATCAGTGCTCGGCGCACGCGGATGTCGTCGAAGGGTGCGCGACGCGCATTGAAGACGAGTGCGGACATCCCAGATGGAAGGCCGATTTCGACTTCCCGCCGCAGTGCATGGCCGTCGAGCATGGCGGGAAAACCGTAGCCTTCCGCCCATCGCGTCGGGTCGTCCTCGGTGCGCGCGTCGAGCTCGCCCGACTTAAAGGCTTCGAACATCGCACTGTGGTCACGGAAGAACTCGAACGTCACCTCGTCGAAATTGTAGCGTCCGCGCTGTAGCGGCAAGTCCCTTCCCCAGTAGTCGGGATTGCGCCGGTATGTGATCGAGCGGCCTGCGTCGACCTTTGCGACGACATAGGGACCGCTGCCGACTACGGGGGCCAGCGTCGTACGATCGATTGTTTCGATGGAGACCTTGTGGCGGGGGATGATCGGCATCAGGCCGAGGATGAGCGGCAGCTCGCGGTCGCCCTTGGTCTTGAAGGTGAAGCGCACGGCTCTCGGCCCCACTGCCTCTGCCTTGGCCACTTTTCCGTAGTGCAGCCTGTGGAACGGCCAACCGTTCTGGGCCAGGGCACGGTGCGAGAACAGCACGTCGTCCACGGTGACCGGCTGGCCATCCGAGAAGCGGGCTTCACCCCGCAGATGAAACGTGACCGCGCTGCGGTCGGCCGGCGTCTCGATCCCGCTGGCGATCAGTCCATAGAGCGCAAAAGGCTCGCCAGCCGATCGCGCCATCAGGCTCTCGAACACGTATTCGCGGAGGCCCTGGGGCGTGCTCCCCTTGATGGTGAAGGGGTTGAGGTTGTCGAACGAGCCGGCAGCGCCGAGCTTGAGCTGACCACCTTTCGGGGCATCCGGGTTCACGTAGGGAAGATGGGCGAAATCTCTCGGCAGCGCCGGTTCGCCGTGCATGGCAATGCCGTGGGCCGGTGCTTGCGCATAAGCCTTCGACGCCGGCACGGACGGCAGCATGGCCATCAGCAGAAGCACGGCGGCCGATGCCGGTTTCGATAAGATGATGTGCCGGATCGGCTGCATTGCGAGGTGAATTCCCCATTTCAGGTGACCGAGCGAGGCCATGGCGCTGCACGCGGCGATCCTACCACCCTGCGGCACTGGTCCACAGCGGCTGCTGACGACCTCGGCCGACGAGCGTTGCCACCTTGCCACGGCTGGGCTTGTTAACAGCGGTGTCGTTCGGCTGCAGGGGCTCGGCCACGGGAATGCCTCAATCACGCTCTTACTCCGCAAGCCATGCGCGATACCCAACGTTCGCGCCAATTGTATCCACTGTGCCTCGTGTCTGTCTTTGTTCGGGGTGGCGCAGGGCAATGGCCGTGTCCAAGCCTTCGGTGGATGAGGGGCATGGCACGAGATTGCGGAGCGGGCGCGGCTCGCATTGACAACGAAAGGTCCTGAATCACATGGCGGAGCGGTTTTCAAGAGCGCGCGGCGCTGGGTTTGTTGCGACTGGTGCTGCCATCGCACTGGCAGCGGTAGTCACAATGCCGGCGGGAGCCCAACAGGCCAAGCAACCTGCCAAGCAGCCGGCCAAACAAGCCGCACCGGCCGGAGCCCAGCAGCAGAGCGCGTGGGTTAAGCTGTGCGAGAAGGCGCCCTACAACAAGATGGGACCCGACGGTAAGCCCCAGTTGGCCGACGGCAAGCCGGTCATGGAGGAGAAGATGCTCTGCCTCACTCACCATGAGCAGATGACCAATGTCGGCGTGACGATGATCTCTGCGGCCATCCAGCAGCTCGATGGCATCGACAAGCTGCACATGATGGTCATGGTGCCGCCCACGACCGGCATCGTCATGCCGGCTGGCATGAGCGTCGTGGTCTACGACAAAGAGCAGGTCGCAAAGCTCGAAAAGAAAGAGCAGCTCGATCAGAAGACCCTGGTCGGCCAGAAGCTGATGTTCACGATCTGCCACCAGAACGGTTGCACTGCCGAGAATGAGGCGACGCCTCAACTCGTCGAGGCGATGAAGAAGGGCGTGGTGATGGTCGCCTATGCGACGCACGTCTCGGGCCAGCCGATTCCCTATCAGGTGCCGCTCGTCGGCTTCAAGGGAACGCTCGAGGGCAAGGCCGTCGACAATCAGGCTTACCAGGAGCAGCGCAAGAATTTGCAGCAGACGTTCATGGCCAATCGCCTGGAGGCTCTGAAGCAGATGCAGGGCGGTGGTCAGGCTGCCGCGGGGGCTCCTGCGGCTGGTGGCCCGGCGGCGAAGGCTCCAGCCAAGAAGTAGATGGTCGGTCATCTGCCCCGTGGCGGTGCGGAGCTTGAAAGCGAGAACGCCCGGTCCAAGCGGCCGGGCGTCGTCATTCGCGTCGAGGCTGCAGCTTGCCGGAGGCGGCTCAGGCGTGCGCGGGCGCAGGCGCCGCCGATGGCGTGAGGTTCGGCAGTCGAGCCGGCAGGCAGGCCGCCGCGAGCAGCATGCCGACCGCGGCTACTGCGAGCAGGTAGAACAGCGAATCGAACCCCCAGTTCGCATACACGTAGGAGATCATCGGTAGCGCCAGTGCCAGGGTCGTGAAGCTCACGACATAGCGCGCGCCATAGATCCGCGAGCGGAACTCGCCCGTCGCCATCTTGCCGATCATGTAGTCGGTGATCGGGATCTGGCCGAACGCGCCGAGCATGAAGCCGAGCGCCACGACGACGGCCCATCCTTCGCTAGCGCCGGGCATCAGCGAGAAGAATACAATCTGCACGGCGGCCGCCACCACGAACACTGACCTGGGGCCGTATCTATCGAGCAGCCCACCGACGATGAGCTGCGCGAATGATGCCACCGAGAAGACGATGAAGGTGAACACGCCGACCATCGTGGCGAGGTCGGCGCGGCCTGCCAGGCCCGTGGCCTTCAGCCAGGTGAGGATGTCCTGGGAGAGGACCGGGAGCCGCTCGTCGAACAGCTTGGGGATAGAGAACGAGGTCGACTGGAAGATCAGGCTCGACAGCGCTGCCGTGATGAACGCGATTACGGAGATCCGCTTCAGCATCGCCTTCGCCTCGGGGGGCAGTTTACCCCCCTGTACCGGCCCCTCGGATGTGGACTTTACCAGTGGCGGGGCGGTCAACTCGGGCCAGCGCAATAGAGCGTATGCAAGGCCGACGAGGATCGATACGACACCTGGCACGATGAAGGCCGCCCGCCAGCTCACGAGGTCGATCAGGTACCCGGTGACGAGCGCTGCGCCGGCCACGCCGAAGTTGCCCCACACCCCGTTCACGGCAAGCCGCATGCCGGTGTTCTTCCACTTGCTCGTGACGATGGCGAGCCCGACGGGATGGTAGATCGCCGCCATCATGCCGACCACGAACAGCCCGAACCCGATCTGCAGTGGCGATTGGGCAAAGCCGGTTGCGATCGAGGCGAGCCCGACGCCGACGAAGAACACCACCATCATGCCCTCGCGGTTCCACCGGTCGGCAGCCCAGCCCATAGGCAGGGAGAACAGTCCGAATGCCAGAAAGCCCGGTGTGGCGTACTTCAAGAGGTCGGCGTAGCCCATGCCCCATTCGCGCGTCAGCGTGAGGGCGGCCACCGTGGCGAATATCAGCGTGAACATGTGGTCGAGCAGATGCCCGATGTTCAGCAGCAGGAAGTGGATGCGGTCGCGGCGCGTTTCGGTTTGGGCAGACAGCGTAGGCGTCATGGGGCCTCGGGGAGATACGTCATGGCGGCACAACCCAACCAAGAATGCCCAAATCTAGCATCGGCACATTCCCGCGTCTGCCATCTCTTACTTGACCGCCTTGTCACGCAACAGTCGTTTGCGCTCTTGCAATGCCAGCGGCTTCATCGCACATTGGCCTGATATCCGAGGGGTGCCGGCGGCAGCCGGCTGAGATCGCACTGCACTCCGTGCGAGCCACCCTTAGAACCTGATCCGGGTCATGCCGGCGAAGGGACGGGAGCCGATGTGAGCAATTGTTTCCACAAATACCGTTGGTGCCGCTGCACGTGCTCAGCCGATCGCGCTGCGCGATGGGAAGGCGCGCGGTGAGCCCTGCCGCCTACAACTCGTTCTGCAGCGCTCTGCCCCACACGAGCCATGTGGTGCAGTGGGGCGGCTGTGATGTCTGGAAGGTCGGGGGCAAGGTTTTCGCCATCGGCGGGTGGAACGACGCCGATCAGGATATGTTCGTCACGTTCAAGTGCACCGGGATCGCGTTCGAGATCCTGAAAGACATGCCGGGGCTGAGGCCGGCGCCCTATCTGGCCTCGCGCGGGCTGAAGTGGATACAGCGTACGGGCCCGGAAAGCATGAGCGATGCAGTCCTGCGCGAGTACCTCCGCGGGAGCCATAGCCTCGTCACACTGGGCCTGCCCAAGAAATTGCAGCGGGAGCTTGGTCTGATCCCGCCCACCAGCGCCGCTGACGCCGCCAACGCCAACGCCAACGCCTTTCAATCCTGAGCAGCCGTTTTAATCGACAACGAGACGAACCCGGAGACGCCCCATGAATAAGATGACTCGCCCCGCCGACCTTATGGTGCCCAAAGTAACGACGGGCGCGATGCCCGCTTCCACCAAGGTCTACGACGCGCCGGAGGGCTTTCCGGATGTGAAGGTTCCGTTCCGAGACATCGCGCTGTCGAAGGAGGCCGCAGCGGTCTCGTTCCGCGTCTACGATCCTTCGGGTCCCTATACCGACGTCAATGCGAAGATCGACGTCGAGAAGGGCCTGCCGCGCATCCGTGAGGCCTGGGTGCGGGAGCGTGGCGGCGTGGAGCAGTACGATGGCCGCGAGATCAAGCCTGAGGACAACGGCAACGTGCGTGGTGCCGCCCTCGCCCGGGACTTCCCCAACAAGACGCGGCCGTTCCGCGGCGTAGGCGACGCCCCGATCACGCAGTACGAGTTCGCGCGCGCCGGCATCATCACCAAAGAGATGCGCTACGTCGCGCATCGCGAGAACCTTGGCCGCAAGGCAGCCCTGGCCAATGCCCGCGAGGTGATCGCGGATGGCGAGAGCTTCGGCGCGGCGATCCCCGAGCACATCACACCGGAGTTCGTGCGCGACGAGATCGCCCGCGGCCGCGCCATCATTCCAGCCAACATCAACCACGCCGAACTCGAGCCGATGATCATCGGCCGCAACTTCCTGGTGAAGATCAACGCCAACATCGGTAACTCCGCGGTCACCTCGTCCGTCGAGGAAGAGGTCGAGAAGATGGTGTGGTCGATCCGCTGGGGCGGCGACACCGTGATGGACCTGTCGACGGGGCGCAACATCCACCACACGCGCGAGTGGATCCTGCGCAACTCGCCCGTACCGATCGGCACCGTTCCGATCTATCAGGCGCTCGAGAAGTGCGGCGGCGATCCCGTCAAGCTCACCTGGGAGCTCTATCGCGACACACTGATCGAGCAGTGCGAGCAGGGCGTCGACTACTTCACGATCCACGCCGGCGTGCGCCTCGCCTACGTGCCGCTGACCGCCAACCGCGTGACGGGGATCGTTTCGCGCGGCGGCTCGATCATGGCGAAGTGGTGCCTCGCGCATCACAAGGAGAGCTTTCTCTACGAGCACTTCGAGGAGATCTGCGACATCATGCGTGCATATGATGTCTCGTTCTCGCTGGGCGATGGTCTACGCCCCGGCTCCAACGCCGACGCCAACGATCGCGCGCAGTTCGCCGAGCTCGAGACGCTGGGCGAGCTGACGCAGATCGCCTGGAAGAAGGGCTGTCAGGTCATGATCGAGGGCCCCGGCCACGTGCCGCTGCACAAGATCAAGATCAACATGGACAAGCAGTTGAAGGAGTGCGGCGAGGCCCCGTTCTACACGCTTGGGCCGCTCGTCACCGACATCGCGCCGGGCTACGACCACATCACGAGCGGCATCGGGGCTGCCATGATCGGCTGGTTCGGTACCGCGATGCTCTGCTACGTCACGCCGAAGGAGCACCTGGGGCTGCCGAACCGCGACGACGTCAAGGTCGGCGTGGTGACGTACAAGATCGCCGCTCACGCCGCCGATCTCGCTAAGGGTCACCCATCGGCTAAATTGCGCGATGACGCCTTGTCCCTCGCCCGCTTCGAGTTCCGCTGGGAGGACCAGTTCAATCTCGGGTTGGACCCCGACACCGCGCGCGAATATCACGACGAGACGATGCCGAAGGACGCCCACAAGGTCGCCCACTTCTGCTCGATGTGCGGCCCGAAGTTCTGCTCGATGAAGATCACGCAGGACGTGCGCGACTACGCGGCGAAAACCAACGCGGGCCATTCCGCCATGGTCGAAGCCGAAAAGGGCATGGCCGAGATGTCCGAGAAGTTCAAGGCGATGGGCAGTCAGGTGTACGTCGACGCCGATAAAGCGGGCGCGGTGAAGACCGGCGCGCATCTTCCCGGCGAGGCCGGCAGTTCGGTCGAAGCTGTGAAGGCGAGCAACAAGGCGCTGGGTTAGCGTTCGGTTCGGTAATGAACAAGCTTACGATAGCACGTGAAAATGATTTCGGCGCAGTGCCGTTTGGTGCTGCCCGACATCGTATGGAGATTGAAGGTCCAAAGCCCAAGCTGACGAGAGATGGGCCCATTGGTGGGATCAGGTTTGGAGAGCAGCGCATGGAGTTCCCTCCATTGGGCGCGCAGATCTTCTGGAAACTCATCAGGAGAAAGAAACTCCAGATTTGCGACGCAGCCGGAAATGAGCCGTTTGCGGAGGTTTCCTTTGCCGCAAGACAGATGCTCGACAGCGTTCTCGATTCTGCGCACCAAACTGGTATCATGGTACACTGTCACCTCCATCGAACCGAGGATGCAGTGGTATCGACTGACCGCATCACCGTCGACCCGTAGTTTTAATGCGGGCACAAATGCGTTCGCAACCAGCAGGTTCGGTTCAATCACATCCTCGACTCGCTGCCCCGACATCGTGCGCACGAATTGCAGGGACGTGGCGAGAATCTCGCCCCCGGTGGCGGGCGGCTCTAAGTTGAAGCGCGAGCGGATGCTGCGGCACATGCGGATCGTGCTCGCACTATTGATTGGGGACCCAAACTGGCGACGTGACGTGGATGGCCCCGGCTATCTTACCCAATTCTCGACCTTCAATCCGCTCACCCGCCTGAACTCCCGCACGTTGTCTGTGACGAGAACCATGCCGAGAGCGATCGCGTGTGCGGCGATCAGAAGATCGTTCGCGCCGATAGGTGTGCCTTTGGCTTCGAGTGCGACGCGCACCTTGGCGTATGCTTCATCGGCCGAAGCCTCGAGCGGCAGGATGCTCAGCGCTGCGAGGATGGTCTCGAGCTGCATCGTCAGCCTGGCCGAGCCCTTCTTTGCCGCGCCGAAGCGTATTTCGGCTGCCACCACGAGGCTCGTCGCGATCGAGTGCTCGCCGACCTCGGCAATCCGCTTCGCGACCTTTCCCTGCGGATTACGGACGAGATCCGAGATGGTTGGCGTGTCGAGCAGGTAGCGTGCCGTCACAGTCGCACCGGCTCCGGCGCCAGATCGTGAATGGGTGGGAAGTCCTCATCCAACGGCTTCAAGGTAGCGAGGACATCGAGAAGAGAGCGAGGTGCTACGGGTTCTATGATCAGGCAGGCGCCTTCCTGGCGCATCACGGCTTCATCGCCGGGAAGCTCGAACTCGCGGGGAATGCGAACAGCCTGATTGCGGCCGTTCTTGAACAATCTCACGCGGCGCTCCGCCATCGGTCAGGCTCCTCACAAGCAGGCGTATGCCATAGCATAGGCTGGCTGCCTCGGCAATGCCGGGGCCGTGGCACAAACCCACCCCGCGCCCTCCCCCTCAGAACATCGCCGGATGGACGCGGTCGGGCGGGGTGTGGCCGTCGAGGAAGGTCTTGATGTTGATGATCACCTTGTCACCCATGTCGTGCCGGCCCTCTAGCGTGGCCGAGCCCATGTGGGGCGTGGCGACGACGCGCGGCGAGGCGAGCAGTTTGGGATTGATCGCGGGCTCGTTCTCGAACACGTCGAGACCCGCGCCGGCGATTGCACCCGCCTCGAGCAGCCGCGCCAGCTCGTTCTCGTCGATCACCTCGCCGCGCGATGTGTTGACGATGTAGGCGGTGGGCTTCAGCAGCTTCAGTCGGCGGGCGGAGAGCAGGTGATACGTCGCCGGCGTGTGGGGACAGTTCACCGACACGATGTCCATGCGCGCGATCATCTGGTCGAGGCTGTCCCAGTACGTCGCTTCCAGCTCCTCCTCGACGCCCTCTGCAACGCGACGGCGGTTGTGGTAGTGGATCTGCAACCCGAACGCGCGGGCGCGCCGCGCAACGGCCTGCCCGATGCGGCCCATGCCGATGATTCCGAGCCGCTTGCCCCAGATGCGATGGCCCAGCATCCACGTCGGCGACCAGCCCGCCCAGTTGTGGCGCGGTTCGCGAAGCAGTGCGGCGCCTTCGGCAAGCCGGCGCGGGACGGCCAGGATGAGCGCCATCGTGAAATCGGCGGTGTCCTCGGTCAGCACGGTGGGCGTGTTGGTCACGACAATGCCCTTGGCCCGAGCAGCGTCGAGGTCGATGTTGTCGACGCCGTTGCCGAAGTTCGCGATCAGGCGGAGCTGGGGACCGGCCTCGCTGATCACTCCGGCGTCGATGCGGTCCGTTACCGTGGGCACCAGCACTTCGGCAGTCTTGAGCGCGGCGACCAGATCGGCGCGCGACATCGGCTTGTCCTCGACGTTCAGGCGTGCGTCGAACAATTCGCGCATCCGCGTCTCCGTCGAATCCGGCAGGCGCCGGGTGACGATGACGAGGGGCTTTTTCGCCGAGTTCGGCATGGGGCTCGGGCTCTTTCTGGCAGGGGGGAGGCGGGCGGCCCCCGATGTTGGTCGGCAATTGCCAATCATCACATCTGCAGGCCAGCGCGGCTTTCCCAAGTGTTTAGCAGAGGCCGCGGTGCCGACAAAGCGGGGTGTTCGTCTAGGGATGCTGGTGGGGCCGGTACTGTACGCGATGCAAGCAACGCAATTGTGCCGGAGACCTCTCGAACTGCCATTGACGTGCCATGTGTTTTCGGCAAACTAGCCAACCATGCGCTATCAAACAGCACTGATTCTCGTCACATCGGGCTTGTCCCTGCTCATCGCCGGTTGCGGCGCGGGCAGCTCGCTGTCCACTGGCTCGCTGATGGGCGGCTCCAGCGCCACTCAGCCAACCGCCGAGAAGCCGATTACCCCAACCGACAGGGCGCTCCACGTGGGGGCGACGGTCGCGCGGGCCCAGCGCTGTGGCTTCGTCTTCGAGCCCGAGCAGGTCCGCGGCAATTTCCTCGCCGCCGAGCAGCAGGCAGGGACTGCGCCGGATGCGCTGCAGAAGGCGCAGAAGGAGTTCGACTTCACGCGCCAGACGATTCTTGCGGCCATCGCCAAGGATGATGCGTATTGCACCGAAGGGCGCAATCGCGAGGTCAAGGCCGCGCTCAATCGGCACCTCGTCGGCGACTTCAATCCGCCGCGCGCCCGTGCGCAGGTGAATGTCGGCTTATTCGAGCACCAGAAGCGCAACGATACTTTCGATGGCAACAAGGTGTTCGATACGAGCGACAAGAAGCCCGGTATTCTGGGCGGCGGCGAGGAGTGATCGGGTATTCCTGAGCAAATTGGCACAATTTCCGGCCCGCAGGGCCGAGACCGCTGACGTCGGCTTGCGCCGCGCTGGGGCGAAGCATGTCCGGATCGCGTCGAGCTGTTCGGCGCCAGTGCGCCGCACCGAAGGCAGCCGCCTGCAAAGGACACCACTTCCGGCCCGCAGGGCCGAGACCGCGAATGCGGTCCGGCGCTAGTGCGCCGCACCGAAGGCAGCCTCCCGCAATTGGCACAACTTCCGGCCCGCAGGGCCGAGACCGCGAACGCGGTCCGGCGCCAGTGCGCCGCACTTTCAAACAATGTGTCAGCCGGCCTGTAAGCCGGGTTCTGTCTGGAGGTCACCCTCCGCGACGGTCATTCGTCTGGAGCACCGCTTGCGCGGGCCCTCGAGCAACCAACCCGGATGGCGGGCCTGGATGCGGGCTGCTGCACTCGGGTTGCCCCGGGCGCCGCTGCCATCCCTATTTGGTCTTGCTCCCGGTGGGGTTTGCCGTGCCAGCGACGTTGCCGCCGCCGCGGTGCGCTCTTACCGCACCGTTTCACCCTTACCGCGGCAGGCCTGAGCCTGCTGTGGCGGTCTGTTCTCTGTGGCACTTTCCCTGGGGTCGCCCCCGGCGGCCGTTAGCCGCCACCGTGCTTCCATGGAGCCCGGACTTTCCTCCACCGGTGCCGCACGAGGCGGTCCGACAGCGACCGTCCAGCCGGCTGACAACCGTGGAGTAAGGGGGGCTCGCCGACAAGGCAAGCCCGATTTCAAGCTCGAGTTCCGGGATCACGAACGGCGGGCGCCCGCCGCGTTAGCGATGTTGCGGCGAGCAGCACCAGGTAACCCCTTGCGCACTTGCACCGTGGCGCCCACGCCGACCAGGCCGGCAAGGTGAGTGACGTGGTTGTTGGTCATGCGGAAGCAACCGGACGAAGATGCGGTGCCGATGCTGCGTGCGTCGTTGGTGCCGTGAATGCGGTACAGCGTGGAGCCCAGATAAATTGCCTTGGCGCCGAGAGGATTGCGAACACCGCCGGTCATCTTGATCGGCAGGCCCGGCTGGCGCTGGCGCATCTCTGCGGGGGGATGCCAATCCGGCCAGGAGGCGATGCGCGAGACGCGCTGCGTGCCCGTCCAGCTGAAACCGATGCGGCCGACGGCGATCGGGTAGCGGTATGCCCTGCCGCCCGACAGCACAAAATAGAGTGCGCGCCCGCTGGTGTCGATCACGATGGTTCCGGGTGCCTGGCTGCCGCGGAAGGGAACGATCGGCGGGGCGGCGGCGGAGATCGCCGGGCGTCCACCACCGTCCATTACGGCTGGTCCCTTGGCTGCGGGCGCGCGCCGGGGTGGCGCGTTGCGCACCTGTGGGCGGACATCGTCGTCGTCGTCGTCGTCCTCCAGCATCCACCACGGCTGAGCGGGACGGCGCGGCGCCTGGCGGCTCTGGGCACGCGGGCCCGCCTGTCGCTGGGGTGCGCCCCAGCCGTCGCTGGAGAAGAATTGTGCCTGTACTGGCGTCGCCAACAGGGCGGCGGCGCAGAGCAGGGTGGCGCGCAGTGCTGCAGACATTCTATTGAACTCCACACTTCGAGTAGGTTTGGGGGATGGGCTGTTGGCGCGGTCTATGATCTTTGAGTCGACATGGCTAACGCATGCCACGATTAGCGTTAACCTCGTGTGCCTTTCCGTGGCCTCATGGCTTCACTCGTGTCAGCATTTGCCAGACGCCGTCGGCGCCGATCGACAGCCGCCAACCTTCGTAGACCCGCTTCTCCAACATGTCCCGCGCGGCCTCCTCTCCCACCAGTTCGGCGAGCGCGGCCCTGTCGATGTCGTCGGGGCCAACGGGCGCCAGCTCAGCGAAGCGCGGCCAGACGTAGATGCGGTTGTTCTCGATATCGCGACCGCCGGGGATGGCAGCCCACGTCCCATCCAACAGCTTGCCGATTGCAATCAGCACATCTTTGCCGGAGCCATCGTTCGACAGGCTGCGGAGGTGCTGGATTGGATCCGCGCCGGGATCTGCGCCGACATTCGGCGGCAGCTCGTTGAGATCCATGGCGCCCTTGATCTCTGTGATGTCGCCGGTCTCGACCGCGGCCAGAATTGCGGCACGCATATCGGCCACGGCAGGAGGGAGCCCCTCGGGATCGCGGCCGGAAAGGATGGCCGCTGCTGCATCAGACGTCACGCCAGAGGGGTTTACCCGGCTGGCCTTGGCTCGTGCCGACTGGGCTCGCCCAAGCGCGGGGACCGCAGCAACGTGGACAAGCACTGCCACTGCCCATAACAATACGCGCCTTGTCGGATCGCGTAGGGAGGCGGCGTCGCGCGTAACGGGGGGCTCGGTCATGTATTCCCATCGCGTGAGCGACTGCGGCGGGTGGTCTCTCTTTGCAGAGGCTCGATTAGACCCTATTTCCGTAAAGAGCCCGTTTCGTGGTCTGGTGCAAGTACGTTGCGCGCCCGGCAGCGCCATCTGAATGACGGCCTCTTCGGTGGGGCGAGGGGCCGGCCCAATTGCTCGAGCTGATACCACATCCTTTGATATTGCCGGTCGGCCTCGCGGTCGGGGTGCTGATCGCTGCGCCGGTCGGCCCGGTGAACATCCTGTGCATACAGCGAGCGATCGAGCGAGGTTTCTTTGCCGGCATCTTCGCCGGTTTGGGTGCGGTGCTCGGTGACGGATTGATCGCACTTCTGGCCGCGCTTGGGGTTGGCCAGATCACCGGAGCGATCTCCCGCTACCGGGACGTGGTCCAGATGATCGGTGGCCTCGTGCTGGCCGGCTTCGGGGTGATGCTGTCGCGTTCCAAGCCTCGGTTCCAGACCGCGGAGCCCTCGCGGGCGGAATGGTCGAGCCTGAAGGACCACATCTGGGATATTCCCAAGACGTTCTTACTGACGATCACCAATCCGGGTGCGGTGCTCGGCCTCGTGGCCATCTTCGGTGGCGTCTCGAGCTTCGTCGGTGTGAGCTCCACCATCCAGGCGCTCTGGCTGGTCGCGGCGATCGTCGTCGGGAGCCTGGCTTGGTGGGTGTTCCTGTCGGCGATGGTAGCGCGGATCCGGCACAAGCTGACCGAGCAGCGGCTAGCTGGAATGAACTACTGGGCCGGCCTTGTTCTGGTCGCTTTCGGTGCCGTCCTGATGGCTGAGCTGGCCATCAAGGCAATCGTCAAGTCCTGGCATCTGCTCGGATAGCGCTGCTGGGGCGCTCGAGTTGAAATGCGCTCAAGATTTGTGGCTCAATGCTGGAGGCAGTGTCAGGCGGGGCTTGCTCAATGTGGGCCACGGGGAACGTGAAAGCTCGCCTCGTGTCGGGGTGGCTGCTCGCCGCATGAGGGCACATCTACTTGCGACGCGCTGCCCAGGCGTCGCGCTCGCGCTCCAGGTCGATGACGGGAGGTGCATCATCAGGGCCCGGCCTGCGCGTTTCGCGCGAGACCCGGTCTTTTGCGATCTCGGCTCTTATCGCCTCGTCGACTCGATCGCGAAGTGCGAGCAGCTCCGGAACCGTCAGATATTCAAGATCACGATCATCCATTCCGCAGTCCGTCTCGAATTCGTGAATTGATCAACCCGAAGGCCTGTACCAGAGCATAGTCACTGCAGAAATGACACAGCAGGAAATGGCCGATGGCTGATGCCGGTTCCCTGAAGGCCGAGGCCCAGCCGGGATGGGGACCATTCTTTCCCACGCTGGATCGTGCGTTCTTGCCGCGTCACACCTCTACGGCCAGGGCGCGTCTGCCGACGTCCGAACAGAAGTAGTTCCAACCGATTGGGTCGTCGCAGAAGAGTGGTCGTCGAAGAAGTTTCGTCGTCAAAGAAATTGGTCGGAGCGGCGAGATTCGAACTCGCGACCCCTTGCTCCCGAAGCAAGTGCGCTACCAGGCTGCGCTACGCTCCGCCCGACCTTAGTTCTTCCGGCAGGCACGGCGGAAGACCGGCACGGCGAGGAAGGCTGGCGGGTCTATAGACCGAAAGCTGCCGCAGGCGCAAGCGCCGTCCTTTGCGCTTTCCATCGGTTCGGTCGGATGCCTACAGAAACCTGCATGGCCTTGTTCTGCCTTGTTGCAGTCCTGAATTGGATTATAGTCGGCCCCGCTCGTTCGATCGCATGGTGGCGGTGGCATGGTGGCGCTGGGAGCGGGAAGCGCCCTTTCTGGTTCGGCGCGGGGCTGGGTTGCCGCATCGGACGTTTCAGGGGAAGACATCGTGGAAGCCACGCAGGCGATGGCTGGAACGCTGGCGCGGCTGCGCACCTGGGCGATAGATCTGCCGCGCTTCTGGAAGCGTTTCGTCCTCGCTGCCAGCGATTTCTTCCTGCTGACATTGGCCGTTTGGCTCGCCATATCGGTTCGCTACAGCACGCCTTTCTTGCCGCCGAGCGCTGGCGACGTCGTGCTTTTGCTGGCGGCTCCTGCGATTGGTGTTGCAACTTTCGCATGGTTCGGGCTGTACCGGCTCGTCACGCGGTACATCACCATCCGCGGCTCCGGCCGCTTGCTCAAGTGCATCGCCATCTCGGTGTTGATCTGGGCCGTGTTGGCACTTCTGCTCGATGCCAAGTGGCTGCCCAGATCTGTCATCCTGGTGCTTTATCCGATCCTGGGCGGAGGTCTCATCTTTCTGAGCCGGCAGGTCTACTCATCGGCGCTTCGGTCTTTCGGCGTGCCGCTCCTAGATCCGGGCCGGGAGCCGCGTCCGGTGGTGATCTATGGCGCCGGCCGCACCGCCGTTCAACTGCTCGACGGTCTTCATTCGAGTGGCGAGGCGCGCGTGGTCGGCATTCTCGACGATACGTCCTCCATGGCCGGCCAGTACGCGGGCGGAGTGAAAATCTACAAGTCCGACAAGCTCGAGCGCTTGATAGAGCGGGAGGGCGTCAAGGAGGTGATCCTGGCGCTGCCGGAGTCTCGGCGGCGCGAGCGGCGCGAGATACTCAAGCGGCTTCAGCTCTATCCCGTGCGAGTGAAAACCCTTCCAGACATGGAGGATTTCGCGACCGGCCGCGCCGGGGTGAGCGACCTCAGGCCGATCGAGGTGGAGGATCTCCTGGGTCGCGATCCGGTGCCGGCTGACCCGGGTTTGCTGGCACTCGCCATCCGCGGCAAGGCCGTGTTGGTGACCGGCGCCGGGGGCTCGATCGGCTCCGAGCTCGTGCGCCAGATTTTACGTCAGGCGCCTGCGCGCCTCGTGTTGCTGGACGCCTCCGAGGTTGCTCTCTACGAGATCGACATCGAGGTTGCAGACATCATTGCAGCCAGCCCCGAGCGATTGGGAGCAACCGAGGTGGTTGCTGTCCTCGGCTCTGTCACCGATCGCAAACTTGCCCGCAGCGTGATCCAGCGCCATGCCGTCGCGACCATTTTTCATGCCGCAGCCTACAAGCACGTGCCGATCGTCGAGGCGAACCCGGTGGCTGGATTGACGAACAACACCATCGGCACCGAGGTGATGGCGGAGGCCGCACGCGGTCTCGGGGTGGAGCGTTTCGTGCTGGTCTCCACCGACAAGGCCGTGCGCCCGACCAACATCATGGGTGCTTCCAAGCGACTGGCCGAGTTGATCCTGCAGTCCCACGCAGCCGATCCCGCGTGCCGAACCGTCTTTACGATGGTCCGCTTCGGCAATGTGCTGGACAGCTCCGGCAGCGTCGTGCGGCGGTTCCGAAAGCAGATCCAAGCTGGCGGGCCTTTGACGGTGACGCACAAGGATGTCGTGCGCTACTTCATGTCGATACCCGAGGCGGCAAGTCTGGTGCTGCAGGCCGGCGCGATGGCGACGGGCGGCGAGGTATTCGTGCTGGATATGGGCGAGCCCGTTAAAATCGACGAGTTGGCCCGATCAATGGTTCGGCTGCTGGGGCTCGATGTCCGCGACGAAGGGAGCCCCGATGGTGACATCGCGATCGCGTATGTCGGCCTTCGGCCCGGCGAGAAGCTCTATGAGGAGTTGCTGATCGGCGAGAACACTATGCCGACGGATCATCCGCTGATCCGCCGCTCTTGCGAGCCGCAACTGCCGGCCGAGAGGTTGGAGCGCGAGCTCGTGGTGTTGCGCTCGGCAATGGAGAAGGGCGGGGTCGATGACATCGTTGCGGTGCTGGAGCGAACCGTCGAAGGATATGTGGCGCACTTGGGCGGCCGCGGGATGGACCAGGGACAGGGACAGGGACAGCTGATGACGACCGAGGCGCCGTCGCGGATGCTCCATTGATCTGAATTCGAGAAATGACCGAGCAGCCAACACTGCCCGCAGGCGCGCGGAGGCGCGTCGTTGTCGTCGCTGCGGATGCCGCAGTGCTGGCGCGTCAGCGCACGCCGTTGCTCACCGCGATCACGGCGCGTGGACACAAGCTGCACTGCCTCGTGGGCGAGACCGACGAAGCAGCGTCCGCCAGTCTGGCCGCCCTTGGTGCCGAGGTCGAGACCTTCGATCTAGGCCCGCCCCAACTACGCGCCTACGCCGACCGTCGCGTATTCGATGCGGTCGCGGCCCGGCTGCTCGCGTGGAAGCCATACGCCGTGCTCGGGATCGGTGTGAAGCCGATGGTCGCTGCCGCGCTGGCCTCCCGCCGGGCGCCCGCAGGCCGCGTCGTGCTCGTGGCCTCGTCGCTTGAAGCGCTGGGCGGCAACCAGGGCGAACGTCCGGGGCTTGCCGTGCGTTGGCTCATGCGCCGTGCGTTGCGATCGGCCGATGCACTCGTGGTGCACAATGGTGAACATCGACGGCGTTTAGCCGCGCTTTCTATTCTGCCCGAGCCGCTGGAGATCACCATTCAGCCGGGCGCCGGCGTGGACCTGTTGGCATACGCGCCGCTACCGATGCCCGATACGGCACGAGGACTGACTTTCGGGCTGGTTTCCCGTCCCGATCGTGCGGGGGACATCGCCGATTTCGCCGAGGCGGCCCGGCTCGCAACGGCCCGGATGCTTCCCGCCCGCTTCGTGATGGTGCCGTTGCCGGTCGGACCAGGCGTGGCAGGCGCCGATGCTTCGGCCGCGAGGCTGCCCGTGGGTATCGAGGTTATCGAGCCTCGGAGGGGGCTCGCCGATGCCCTGGCGGGTTGCCACGTGGTGGTGCAACTGAGCGATGCCGATGGGTTTTCGCACGAGGCTGCCGAGGCGCTTGCCTGTGGTCGACCGGTCATTACGATCGATGCCGCCGGCTGCCGCGAGGCGATCGACGAGCGCGTCAACGGCGTGCTCGTGCCGCCGCACGATCCCGTCGCGCTGGCACGCGCCATGGAGAGCTTCCTTCGCCGGCCCGATCAGCTCGATTGGATGGGACGGGCCAGCCGCCGCAAGGCGGAGCGACGGTTCGACGCCAACCCGATCAGCCAGGAGCTGCTCGGCCTGATGGGGTTGACGGGGTAGATGTGGGCACAGGGCTTGATCGGGCGGTCTCGCCGTGCTCGACGACACGTCGCAGGAGCCGGTGGGTAGCCCTTCGCTCCAAACCCAGTGAACCAATCACGGTGTAGCCATCACATTGAACCAGTCGTAGGAAGCCGGTAGCGACGACCGTCGCACGCGCGATGGGCGCGGCACGGTGAGGCAGGAGGCGAATGCAGCGCTTTTTCGATCCGGTTTACGCTTGCGCACTGTTGGCCGCTTCGACCGTGGCTACGGCGCTGCTGGTCTGGGTGCTCCATCCGTTACTGGTGCGCTACGCGCTGGCTCGCCCCAACGCACGCTCGAGCCACACCACGCCGACGCCGCAGGGTGGCGGTATCGCCGTCGTCGCGACGGTCGTCACGGTCGGAGCGGCAAGTGCGTTCTTCGGCGCGCCGGGTTTCAATGCGCCGTGGGCCGTAATTGTTCTGGTCGCCCTGGTTGTTCTGGCAGTCGTCGGCGCCATCGACGACATCCGACCGATGCCGGTGGTTCCGCGGCTGGTCATGCAGTTCGCGGTCGCTGCTGCGCTGGTGTGGGCATTGCAGCTCGATGGCCGCATCGTCCCGTTCATTCCAGCGCCCCTGGAAACCGCCTTACTCGTGGTCGGCCTCGTTTGGTTCATCAATCTTACCAACTTCATGGACGGTATCGACCTGATGACGGTGGTGGAAGTCGTGCCGATCGCCCTGTGTCTGGTCGTGATCGGATACCTCGGCTTCGTTCCCCAGATAACCGCGCTGATGCCTTTGTCGTTGGCGCTCGCTGGTGCGATGCTCGGGTTCGCTCCCTACAATCGGCATGTCGCGCGGCTGTTTCTGGGCGACGTCGGCAGCCTGCCTATCGGCGCGCTGGTTGGCTGGCTGCTGATCGTACTGGCGCTCGCTGGCCAGCTCGTTGCTGCGCTGATCCTGCCACTCTACTATCTCGCCGACGCTACGATCACGCTTGCCCGCCGCTGGCGCAACGGCGAGCGCATCAGCCAAGCGCACCGCAGCCACTTCTACCAGCGCGCGGTGATCGCGGGCATGACCGTGCCACAGGTGACGCGCGAAGTGCTTTTGCTCAACGTTTGTCTCGGCGCACTTGCTGTCGCCTCGATCCGCTGGCCCCGGCCGGAGCATCAGTTGCTTTGTCTGGCAGCCGCGCTGGCCTTGACTGCACTGCTGCTGTGGCGGTTCGAGAACGCCCGTGCTTCTACGAGGGTTGCGCCATGACGGCTGGCGGCGTGCTCGTAACCGGGGCAAGTGGTTTCATCGGTCGCGATCTCGTGCGCCGGCTGGCCGCCGCGGGCTGGCATGTTAGGGCTGCCGCGCGCGATCCCGCCACCGTTCAGACGGGCCCGCGCGTCGAGACCGCGGTGCTGCCTGACCTGTCCCGTCCGGTCGAGTGGGCACCCCTCCTCGGCGGCATGACGCACGTTGTGCATCTGGCCGGTATCGCGCATGCGACGCGTTCGATCCCCGAAGCGACCTATCGTGCCGTGAACGCCGAGGCCGTGGGCACGCTGGCCGCCGCGTCGAAGTCAGCCGGCATCGAGCGGGTGGTGATGGTCTCCTCGATCCGTGCACAGTGCGGCGCTTGTGCTGAAGGCGTCGTCACGGAGGCCGACGCGCCCCGACCCGACGACGCTTACGGACGTGCGAAACTCGCCGGCGAGCAGTATCTGGCCGAGGCGTTAGCCGGCAGCGACACCGGTTGGTGCGTGCTCCGGCCGGTGCTCGTCTACGGTCCCGGCGTGAAGGGCAACATGGCAGCCCTCGCGCGGCTGGCACGGTTGCCGCTGCCGTTACCGCTGGGCGCGCTGGGCGCGCGCCGTTCGCTGCTGGGGCTTGCCAATCTCGCAGCGGCGGTCGAGCACGCGCTGGTGAGCCCGGCCGCCTCCCGCCGTGTCTTTCTGCTCGCCGATCCCGATCCGATGACAGTGCCGGCGATCGTGACGGCGATGCGCGTCGGGCTCGGCCGCGCGCGGGGCATCGTTCCGGTGCCTCTGGCCCCATTGCGCTTCGCCGCGCGGCTCGCCGGCCGCGCTGCCGCCTGGCAGCGGATTGCCGGCGATCTCGTCGTGTCCACCGCAGCTCTGGAGGCGAGCGGGTGGATACCCGTCGAGAACGCCTGCGACGGGATCGTCGGCTGGATGCGCGAGGCCCGTTGATCAGTTGGGCTTCAGGCCCGCTGCCGTCACGATCTTCTCGATGCGCACGGCCTCCAATGCGAGAAGCTTACCCAAGGCGTCCGCACCGGTCACCGCTGGCTCGATGCCCATGGTGCCGAACCTTGCAAGGATGTCGGGCATCGCCACGACCTCGGCCATCGCCGCCGTCATGCGCTGGGAGACCGCCGCCGGGGTTCCCCGCCGGGCGTAGAGGCTCTGTGTAACTGCTAGATCGAAGCCGGGGATGGTTTCCCCGATGGTCGGCACGTCGGGCGCCTGCTTGGCTAGCGTCGCGCCGTTGACTGCGAGAAGTCGTGCCTGTTCCGTCTTGATGGCGGGCTGGAGGCCGGCAAACGATGCGAACACCAGCATGATGTGGCCGGCCCTGAGCGCGGTCACGGATTCGCCCGAGCCTTTGTAGGGGATGTGGTTCAACTTGATCGCCATTTCCACCTGCACGGCTTCCATCGACAGGTGGTGGAAGCTGCCGATACCGATCGAGCCATAGTTGATTTTGCCGGGGTTGGCCTTCGCGTGATCGACCATCTCCTTGAACGTCTTCACGGGTAGGCTGGTGTTGGCTGCCAGGAAGATCGGTGCGCGCGCTATCATCGTGACCGGCTGCAGCTCCTTCCTGTCGAAGGGAAGCTGCGCGTTGAGGTGGTGGCTGATGTTGATGACGGCGCTGTCGCTGACGAGGAAGGTGTAGCCGTCGGGTTTGGACGCTGTGACCGCTGCGGCTCCGATGCCGGCATTGGCGCCAGGACGGTTCTCGACGATGACGGGTTGGCCGAGCTTGTCGCGCAGCTTGTCGGCGACGATGCGGCTCAGTACGTCGGGCAGACCGCCCGGCGGGTTGGGCACGATGAATTTGATGGTCTGGGTGGGATATTTGGCCTGGGCCAGTGCCGATGTCGCGCCGAAAACTATTCCAGCCATCAGTCCCGCGGTCAGCAGGCTCCGAGTTTTTTCAATGTTCATAAATTCCTCTCTTTGAAATATGCCTCACACTACAGCGGCCGAGGTTGGCACGCCAGGGATGTGCCTTGCCACCTATGCTTGCATCAGTGAAGCTTTGCGTCCGGCCGTGGTGGACGCCCGCACGGGCCCTGCAGGTACTCTTCGTAGTTGGCATGTCGCCTCATCTGGCGTGGCGCCTCATCTTGCCTCCCGTCACGATCCGGTCGAGATTACGGCTTCTCGAAGCCCGTTGCTGGCGACAGCGGGCAGCACGCACCATATGAATTCACAGCAGGGCGGATGCGCAGCGCCCATTTCCGGGCCGCGCTGCGCCCGGCTGCAAGCAAGGCGAGAACGATGGCCAAGCGCGCCCACACACTCGACGAGAAATTCGACCTCGATGTTCCGGCTCAGTTGCTGACCGGCACGCAGGCGATCGTGCGTCTCATGCTGATGCAGAAGGTGCGCGATCGCGCGGCCGGGCTCGATACTGCCGGCTACGTTACAGGCTATCGCGGCTCGCCGATCGCCACGCTGGAGATGGCGCTCGAACGCGCAGCCGATGTGTGCGCTGCCAACGACATCGTATTCCATCCCGGCCTCAACGAGGATCTCGCCGCGACTGCTATCTGGGGCACGCAGCAGGCCGAGCTTCGCGGCGAGGGCCGATACGACGGAGTGTTCGGTCTCTGGTACGGCAAGGGCCCTGGCATCGATCGCTCGGGCGATGCTTTCCGCCACGCCAATCACGCCGGCACCTCGAAGCATGGCGGGGTCCTTGCCCTGCTCGGTGACGACCACACCTGCGAGAGTTCGACGAGCGCCCATCAGTCCGAGTTTGCGATGATGGACGCCATGATCCCCATACTGAACCCGGCCGGCGTGCAGGAGGTGCTCGACTTCGGCCTGCTCGGGTATGGCCTGTCGCGCTACGCAGGCGTCTGGGTCGGACTGAAATGCGTGAAGGACAACATCGAGTCGACGGCGACAGTGGACGGCCGCATGGATCGCGTCAGGATCGTCACCCCCGGTGACGACGAATACGCGATGCCGCCCGGCGGGCTGAACATTCGCCTCAATGATCCCCCGCTCGAAAAGGAGCGGCGTCTACACGATCACAAGCGGCGCGCTATCGCCGCTTTCGCGCGCGCCAACAGGCTCGATCGCATCGTGACGAGCGGCGGCGACCGCCCGCGCATCGGCATCGTCACCACTGGCAAGAGCTATCTGGACACGCGCGCGGCGATGGACGCGCTCGGGATCGACGAGGTGAAGGCCAACGCCCTCGGCATCCGTCTCTACAAGGTCGGTATGACCTGGCCGCTCGAGCCGCGCGGCATCATGGAGTTCGCTCGCGGCCTCGAGCTTATCCTGGTGATCGAGGAGAAGCGCTCGCTCGTCGAGACGCAGGTGAAGGAGCAGCTGTTCGATCTGCCCGAACGCCCGCTCGTGCTGGGCAAGCGTGGTGAGCGCGACGACTTCCGCAAGAGGGACTGGCTGTTTCCGGCCTACGGCGCGCTGGAGCCCGGCGACATCTCGCGGGCTATCGGCGCGAGGCTCATCGAGCGCGGTCTCGGTGGCGATGATCTCAAGGCCCGCGTCGGACGGCTCGAGGAGCAGAAAGGCAATCAGCCGAAGCCCGCCGACATCTTCCCGCGGACGGCCTATTTCTGCGCGGGCTGCCCGCACAACTCATCGACCAAGGTGCCCGAGGGCTCGCGCGCTTACGCGGGCATCGGCTGCCACTACATGGTCCAGTGGATGGACCGCAACACCGAGGGCTTCACGCAGATGGGTGGGGAGGGCGCCAACTGGATCGGAGAGGCGCCGTTCTCCAAACGCGGCCACGTGTTCCAGAACATCGGCGACGGCACCTACATCCACTCCGGATCGCTTGCGATCCGTGCCGCCGTCGTCGCGGACACGACGATGACCTTCAAGCTGCTTTACAACGACGCCGTGGCCATGACCGGCGGCCAGAACCTCGAAGGCGGCATGACCGTGCAGCAGATGGTCGGGCAGATGCTGGCTGAGGGCGTCCGCCGCATCGTCGTCGTCGCCGAGGAGCCCGCGCGGTTTGGTCTCGACGCAGCACTGCCCGCCGGCGTGGACGTCAAGCACCGCCGCGATCTCATGGCGGTGCAGAAAGAGCTTGCCGCGACCCAAGGCGTCACCGTTCTCGTCTACGACCAGACCTGTGCGGCCGAGAAGCGCCGTCGCCGCAAGCGTGGCAAGCTGCCCGATCCCGACAAGCGCGTCATGATCAATGCCGCCGTCTGCGAAGGTTGCGGCGACTGCGGCGTGAAGTCGAATTGCGTGGCGGTCCTGCCGTTCGAGACCGACTTCGGCCGCAAGCGCCGGATCGATCAGTCCGCCTGCAACAAGGATTTTTCGTGCGTGGAGGGCTTCTGCCCGAGCTTCGTCACGTTGCATGGCGCAACGCCGAAGAAGGCGGATCAGAACGTGTCCTCGCAGGCCTCGCGGGATGGCGTTGCGGCAATGCTCGCGGCCTTGCCGGAGCCGCGCCTGCCTGTGCTCGGCATCGCTCCCTATTCGATGATCGTCACCGGGATCGGGGGCACCGGCGTCGTCACGATCAGCGCGGTGCTGGCCCAGGCCGCCCACAACGCCGGCCTGGGTTTCGGCTCGATCGACATGACCGGCATCGCCCAGAAAGGCGGCGCGGTGGCCTGCCACATGCGCATAGCGGCCGAGCCTGAGCACATCCATGCGATCCGCGTCGGCGTGGGCATGGCCGACGTGATCCTCGGCGGCGATCTCGTGGTCACGGCATCGGCGAAGATTCTCGAGACGGTGAAGACCGACGAGACGGCGATCGTCTATTCCACCTATGAGATGACGACGGGCGATTTCACGCGCAAACCGGACCTGCAGGTGCCCGGCGCCGCCCTGCGCGCCGCCATAGCAGAGCGCGTTCGTGGCGGGCCCAGCCACACGGTCGATGCACATGGTCTGGCCGAGCGGCTGTTCGGCGACAGCATCTATGCCAACATGCTGTTGCTCGGTCTTGCCTGGCAGCTAGGCCATGTGCCGATACCGGCAACCGCGATCGAGGAGGCGATCGAGCTCAACGGCGCGCAGGTTGAAACCAACAGGCAGGCCTTCCGCTTTGGCCGTCTTGCCGGCCACGACCGCCAGGCGCTGGAGCGTCTTCTTGGTCAGGCGGGCAAGGTTGAGGCTGCTGCAATCCCCTCGTTCGAGGATGTAGTGCGGACGCGTGCGGGCCATCTCGTCAAGTATCAGGACGGTGCGCTCGCCGGGCGATACTACGCGCGGGTGGAGCGCATCGCCGCGCTCGAGCAAGCCAAGGCACCTGGCAGCACGCGCCTCGCCGAGGCCGTAGCGAAGGGCTATCACTCGCTGCTTGCCTACAAGGACGAGTACGAGGTGGCGCGGCTATATACCGATGGTGCATTCGCCGATCAGGTTGCCGAGCAGTTCGACAGCGTGAAGCGCGTCGATTTCCACCTCGCGCCGCCGTTGCTGGGCGCGCTGCACCGCGACAAGGCGACGGGGCCTCCCCGCAAGGTGCGTCTGCCGGGCTGGCTGGTGATGCCGATATTCCGGGTGCTCGCGCCGATGCGGCGCTTCCGGGGTACCGCGTTCGATCTGTTCGGCTATTCCGCAGAGCGCCGCCGCGAGCGCGCGATGATCGCCGACTACGAGCGCGTTCTGGACGAGATCGAGCAACGGCTCACTGCCGGCAAATTCGACACGGCCGTTGGGCTGGCATCGCTCCCCCTCGAGATCAAGGGCTTCGGCCACGTGAAACAGGCCAATCACGACAAGGCGCGAGAGCGGCAGACTGCTCTGCTCGCCCTGCTGCGTTCCCCCGAGCGATCAGTGAATGGGGCAACCCGATCGGCGCGCGCAACGGCGTGAGGGGCGCATGCCCTCGCTGCCTCTTGCGCTGCCAGCCTGGTGATGGCGCGTGAGGCATCGCGCCTTAGTTGACCGACGGTGCGGCTCGCCCATCCCTACGGGCTGAGCCGGGAAGACCTTGCTGCCTGGTTCGGTCACCCGTCCGGTACGATCACGACCTGGCTGCATCGCAGCATGAGGCAACTCGAGGACATCGACGCCCTGGCAGCCGAGTTCGTGCTCGTTACTCTCGATGCGCGCAAGCGTGTCGAGGTGGTGGCGCGCCGTGCGCGCGAGCCGACACGGACGCCGCCAAGGGCAAGCCGCCGCGGGTGACTGCAGGCGCCTATACCAACAGCTTCGATGGCACCAAGGCTACGACGCTATATGATATTGACGGCAAGGCCGGAACGTTGTTGCGACAGGTGCTGCCGAACGACGGGTTTTCAATACGATCGGAAGACTGGGCGTGAAACTCGGTGGCGAGGTTGCCTTCGACGTCTGGTCGGACGGCAAGGGCGGCAACGCGGCCTGGTTGCTGAGCGGCGGTGCGCTGCACGCGGTTGATCTTGCGACCGGTACGGCCAGGAAGGTCGGGGCTATCGCTGGCCTGCAGGGCCGGATCACGGACTTTGCGGTGCTCCCCACGAAGTAGCCGGGGCGTTCGCAGACCGGTGCCGGCTGATCATGCCTGGAGTTGGTTGCCAGGCGTGCTGTGCGGGTGACCTTGCGAGGTTCAACTTGCCTTCGTGCGCTTGCTTGGCACTGGGCTTCACCGGTCTGTCAAACCGTGCGTGACCAATAGAGCCTGCAAAACGGCTATGGCGCCGTTTCGACGACGAAAAAGGCTCCGTTAGCGAACCGCAGGACGCCAATGCTATCCCTTTGCGGGGGACTGACGGCCGCAGACCACAAACGACGGAGCCTTCATCGCGCCCGTTACGCAACTTCGAAACGCAATACGCACTGACGCAACACAACGCATACAAATTCAGGGCATCCACAACTTAGACCGAACGCTGCATGTTGTCGCCACGAATCAGTCAAGTGCCATGACGGCTCTGTGGATAAGTCGGACAGTGACAGTTGTGCGACGTTAGGATTTACCCCGGGCGCCGCGTCAGGTGCTTGCCCTGGAACGCTGGCGCTACGGTGGCCATGAACTTGTCCATCTGCTCCAGCACCATTCCATGCGGCTTTCCACCGACGTTGAAGTAGAGGATCACCTCGTCGATGCCGGCCGCCTCGATCTTCCGCAATTGGTCGGTGATCTCGGCCGGCGAGCCGAGCAGGATCGACTTGTCGGACAGGTTTTCCTTGCGCATTCCCGCAAGGATCTCGTTGATCTTGTTGAAGTAGAGCATCGTCGGCGGTGTCTTGCCCGGTTCCTGCTTGAAGGCTGGCTTCACCGCGTGGTCGAAGTACCGCATCAGTGTCTCGCGGCCATAGTCGTCCTCCGCCGGCGTCTCGGCGATGTGAACGAAGTAGGAGCACATCGCACGGCCGGGCCCTTTCCCGAACTTGGCGCAGGTGGCGCGGTATTGGCCGACCGCTTCGGCGAGACCGCCGAACATCATGCTGGCGGCGAATGGCGCGAAGATGATGTTGAGGCCGAGCCGGCCCGCGATGTCCATGGACGACTGCGAGAAGCAGGCCATGTAAAAAGGGATCGGTCGTTGGACGGGGCGCGGGGTAAGTGTCATTTCGGGAATGTCGAAGAACTGGCCCTTGTGCGACCAGGGCCCAGGTGATCCCCAAGCCTTGAGGATCACCTGGCAGCTTTCGTCGAGGCGCTCCAGGCTCGTCATGTAGTCCGCCCCGAACGGCAGATACTCACGGCGGTCGTAGCCGCGGCCTGCTGCGAAGTCGACGCGGCCGCCCGATAGCAGGTCGAGAGTGGCGTATTCCTCCGCAACGCGCAGGGGATGCTGCAACGGCAGCACGGCGACGGCCGGCGCAAATCGGATGTGCCGGGTTTGGGGAATGATGCTGGCCAGCAGGATGTGCGGGCAGGAGTTGACGCCAAGGCTGTCGAAATGGTGCTCGCCGATCCAGGCGGAGTTGAGCCCGATGCGGTCGGCGTGGACCGCCTGCTCGCGGATCTCGACGATGAATTCCTCAGGTGTCCGTCCGACGCTCGGATAGGCGTTGTCGGACAGCGTGAAGTAGCCGAACTCCATGACGAACCTCCCGGCGCTTGGCGCCTGTGTGTGGTCGCTTGGCGCGACGATCCGGCCAGGGTAATTGCATCAGAAATACTTGTAAACGCAAATCTTGTGAATGCCCCGAGTCGCGACTATCGTCTGCATATGAACGAGATCATCTCCATGCCTGTGTTTCTCGAAGGCCCCGGCGGCTACCGGCTGACGACGTCGTTTCCCTACCTCGTGCGCCGCGTCGGCATCAGGGTCGGCGAGCTCTTCGACCGTGCCGTGGCATCCTACGGTGTCGATGTCTCAATGTATCGGGTGCTGGCTGCCTTGGCCGAGCAGGACTGTCAGCAACTCGGCCAGTTGAGCGCGATGACCGCGATCGAGCTGTCGACGTTGTCCCGGCTCATCGGCGCGATGGCCGGCAAGGGGTTGGTCACGCGCCGTCGGCCGCGCGGCAATGGCCGCATCGTCGAGATCAGCCTGTCGGCCAAGGGCCGCAAGCTCGTGGTCGAGTTGATGCCGGTCGCGGTGCATTTCGAGGAGATCGCGCTGGCTGGCTTCAGCGCAGGCGAGGTGTCCCGGCTCAAGGGCCAGCTCGAGACCGCCTGTCGCCAACTCGAAGCGCTCGAGCGAGAATTGGATGCGGAAGCGATGACGGGCAAGCCGGTTCGCCGCAAGCGCCGGTCTCTCGCCCGCGGAAGTACAGACGTGACGCCATGAAGACCGCACTTGAAAAGAGCAGTGAGCCCTGCAGGCTCGAGCTGATCGTCACACCGGGGCCGGCAAGCTACGAGCTTGTCGACAGCGGCAACGGCCGCAAGCTGGAGCGGTTTGGCGGCATTATCGTCGACCGCCCCGAGCCACAGGCGATGTGGCAGCCGGGCTTGGCCCGCTCCGAATGGGGCAAGGCTCACGCGGTGTTCTCCGCATCCGCCGAGGACGAGGAGAAAGGTCGCTGGCGGCTCGACCAACTGGTCCCCGAGGCCTGGCCCATCGAGGTCGAGCAGGTGACGATGAAACTGCGCCTCGCCGGGCTCTGGCACCTGGGGCTGTTTCCCGAGCAATTGCCGCATTGGCAGTGGATGCGCACCTTGCTCGAGGGCGGGGGAGCCACTGGCGGGAGCCGTCCGCCGGCTGCCGAGCGCAAGCGTGTACTGAATTTGTTCGGCTACACCGGCGCGGCATCGCTGATTGCGGCGCGCGCTGGCGCCGAGGTGGTCCATGTCGATGCATCGAAGAAAGCGATAGCCTGGGCGCGGGAGAACGCAGCCGCTTCTGGGCTTGCCGAGGCCCCCGTTCGCTGGATCTGCGAGGACGCACGCCGGTTCGTCTCCCGCGAGGTACGGAGGGGGCGGACCTACCACGCCATTCTCGTCGATCCCCCGAAGTTCGGACGCGGCCCCGACGGCGAGGTGTGGGAGTTGTTCGAGCACCTGCCGGTGCTACTTGGCGAATGCGAGCGGTTGCTTGCGCCGGAGGGTGCCCATCTCATCCTGACGGCCTATGCGATCCGGGCTTCGGCATTGTCGCTCGAGGGCCTGATGCGCGAAGCCTTTGCCGCGAGAGGTGGAAGGTTAGAGACCGGCGAGCTCGCCTTGCGAGAGGCAAGTGGAAGGCGTCTGATTGGTACGTCGCTTTTTTCGCGATGGACGAGCGAGCCCTTGCGGCCGTAGCCGGTTCAGCCCCGCAACGCGGTGTTACTGGCAAGTGCCATTTCGCATCCGACCGTTCGACGACAATGACCGACCGCCCTGGTAGCGCAGACGCGATCACTAGTGGCCCGTCGCGCCTAAATCGTAACATAGCCGCAACCACCGTCCGATTTAGGCACGACATGAGGGCCACTAGAATCAACAATGGCTTAGTGATGCGTTCATCGCGCCTTAGTTGACAGAACCTTCGTCGCACCGTCGGTCAACTAAGGCGCGACGCTCACTAGGACCGGCCTACACAAACGGGGTACATATCGACAAGTGGCGGGCTATCGGTTATGAGCCAGCCATCTTCTTCCCCATTCGTGGGTGCATGAGCCCGCCGTGCTTCAGGATCTCGTATCCGGATCGGTCGTGGCTCCTCTGCGTTGATGTCAAAAAAAATCAAGGAAATCAACAATGAACATCATCGAGCAGATCGAGAAAGAGCAGATGGCGGCGATTACCGCCAAGCGCATCGTTCCCGATTTCTCCCCTGGTGACACCGTCAAGGTCATGGTTCGCGTGGCCGAGGAGACCGACACGAGCGCCAAGGGCAAGGCCAAGGCCGCCAAGAAGGATGTCCCCAAGGTCGCGTTCCGCCTCCAGGCCTACGAGGGCGTGGTGATCGCGCGCGACGGTTCCGGTCTGAACGAGAGCTTCACGGTCCGCAAGATTTCCTACGGCGAGGGCGTGGAGCGCGTGTTCCCGGTCTACTCACCGTTCATCGCCGACATCGAGGTGGTTCGCCGCGGCCGTGTTCGCCGCGCCAAGCTGTATTTCCTGCGCGGCCGTCGCGGCAAGTCCGCCCGTATCCTCGAGCGCTCGGATGCCCGCGCCAAGCGCCTCAACGCCGCTTTCAAGGGCTTCAAGCGGCCGAAGGGCTCGCCGGATGATCTCACCAGGATCGCCACCATCGGCAAGGACATGGAAACGCAGCTCAAGAAGTTCAACGTGCTGCGCTATGACCAGATCGCCGCGTTCTCTGACGATGACATCGCCAACCTCGACGATATACTGAAGCTCAAAGGTCGCATCGAGAAAGAGGACTGGCTGGGTCAGGCGCGCAACCTGGTGGCCGAGGCGGCAGCAGCCGAGGTGCCGGCCGAGGAAGCCAAGAGCTGATCGGTCAAGTCCCGATCGGCCGGATTTGCCACGACGATTGTAAGACGCGCAGCCTGCCGGGGAAAACCTGGCAGGCTGTTGTGTATTCAATACCCACCGACGACGCCGCGACTGCCAGTGCTGCGTTGGCCATGGCCGCGTTGGGCATTGCCCGCGCGGGGTCATGGGGCAACGGCTTGGTCTCGACAGCCATCGCGATGGTGGCGCGAAGGCCTGCCTTGGCGTATTGACACAGCTCCAACAGGATGCCCCTCGGGGGCGGAAGCGAGAGAGCCGCAGCAGCCCATGAACACGTCCAATCTGCAGCTTGGCCGCCAAACCTCGTCCGCCAGCGAGGCGGGTGGGGAAGGTCCGATTCGTCTGCATGGTGCGGAAGCCTTCGGTGCCATGCGAAAGGCTGGTCAGTTGGCAGCCCAGGCGCTCGATCTGCTGGTGCCCTATGTCAAGGCGGGGGTCACCACCCAGCGCTTCGACGACCTCGTTCTCGAGTTCGCACTCGATCACAAGGCGGTGCCTGCTCCGCTGCATTATCGCGGCTTCCCTCGGGCTATTTGCACCTCGATCAACCACGTCGTGTGTCATGGCATCCCCAATTCCAAGCCCCTGCGCGATGGCGATATCCTGAACATCGACGTGACGCTCATCGTGGACGGCTGGTACGGCGACACCAGCCGCATGTTCACGGTCGGCGCCGTCAATCGCCGGGCCGAGCGCCTGATCGAGGTGACCCACGAGGCACTGCTGCGCGGGATCGCGGCAGCCAAGCCGGGCAACACCGTCGGCCATATCGGCGCGGCGATTCAGACGTTCGCGGAGGCCGAGCGCTGCAGCGTGGTGCGCGAATTCTGCGGTCACGGTCTCGGCCGTGTGTTCCACGACCGGCCCAATATCCTGCACTATGGCGTGGCGGGT
>CAMAYR010000012.1 GCA_945862355.1 Devosia equisanguinis
GTCCTTCTCGCTCATAGTGCGGCCGTCCTGGGCTCCGCGCACATCGATCGACGCCGGCTCGACAGCGGAAAGGAACCGGACACCGACTGCATCGGCTCTATGGTGTCGGACCTCGCACCAGGAACGAAAGCCGGAAGCCTCTATCGTAAGGACGAAGTTGTATGGCAGCCACGAGGGTTTTTCCAGCCCGATCAGCGCTCCACCCACCGAGACGTCGAGCACGGTGCAGCTCAGTCTCGGCCGGCCAGGCACGCTGATCCAGGCGTACAGGCTTGTCTTTCGGCGGCCGAATTGTCGCTTCTCGGCGGGGTTGCCCGGTTTGGTCATTGCTGGTGGCCCGTTTCTCCGTCGCACGCCGCGGCAGATACATTCCGACAATGCCAGACATCCGTTAATTGCGGGGCGTTCTGCGCACCCTGAATTTTAAGCAAGGTCGGAAAAATCCGATGCCCCCGGCCCGACCTTGGAAAGCCGGGCATCACGGCACGATGCGATGGGGCATGAACAACGTCGCCACGGCCAGTTTCGAGCCCGTCGGAAAAAGGTCGGGGTGGCAGCCGGCCGAACCTGTCCAGCAACTGCCGGGTCCCAGGCCGATCATGAATTCAGCCGCGGGCCTGGTCGCATTCGGGTTGGGAGAGTTCGATGAGATCCCCCACCTGCCTTTACTGCTGCGAAACGGGATCGAGCACCCAGAAATCCGTTGGTTGTCCGGCCAGCTTCACGTTGAGCGTCAGGTTCAGGAAGCTGTTGTGCGCGATCCGATATTCGCCCGACCCCACACCACGGGTCGCCGCGATATGCCACTGGATGATCAGGGTCACTTTGCCGAGCCGCACTTCGCGCTGCAACATCGCGCAGACAAGTTGGCCCGGGTCCGCAATTCTGCTTAAATGGGCCGAACCACACTTGGCGAGAGGAACATTCCATGGCTAAGGCGAACGCCTACGGCATCCGCAGCGTAGAGCTGGCCGTGCGCGACCTGGAGGCGACAAAGGCCTTCTACGAGGCGCAGTGGGGGCTGCGCGAGGTCGCCCGCGAGAACGGCTCCGTGTTCATGCGTGCGACGGGGAAAGACCACCACGTTCTGACCATCCATCAGGCACCGCGGGCAAAGCTGATGTCGATCGATCTCGGCGCCAAGTCCAGCGCCGAGGTGGATGCCCTGCACGCCCAGGCCGTGGCACTCGGGGCGGCGGTGCTCGAGGCGCCACGCGAGCTTGCCGCGATCGCGGGCGGCGGCTACGGCTTCGCATTGCAGTCGCCGGAGGGCCAGAAGGTCACCATTTCGGCAGGCGTGGCCGTTCATGCCGATCACGAGCAGGATGCGTCCAAGCCGGAACGGCTCTCCCACGTCGTGCTCAATGCCGCGAAGTATGACGAGCAGATCGCCTTTTTCCGCGACGTGCTGGGCTTCCGGCTCGCGGATACGACCGACTTCATGGATTTCCTTCGCTGCTGCGAGGACCATCATTCGGTGGCCGTTGCGCGCTCGGAAGGAGCATCGCTCAACCACATGGCCTACGAGCTGCCGAACGTCGAGGGCCTGATGCGCGGCTCGGGACGCATGAAACAGTCGGGCTTCGACATCGGCTGGGGCGTCGGCCGGCACGGTCCTGGCGACAACGTGTTCGCCTACTTCATCGAGCCCAACGGGTTCGTGACCGAGTACACCACCGGCATGGAGCAGGTCGAGAACGACAGCTACGAGTGGCATGGCCCTGAATACTGGGCAACGGCGTTCACGCGTCCCTGCCGCTGGGGCATGGCGATGACGATGGCGCCGGGCTTCCGCGACGCGATGAAGGGCAAAATCGTCGAAGAGCGCAACGCGCGCTGCGAGGAAGTCATCGCGAAAGGTCTGCAGAACGGCTTGAAGGGAGCGGCCGAATAAGGGCGTGCCGGCTGCTCGAATTGCTCGGGAATATTTCAGCGGGCGGCCTCGAGGTCGCCCGTTTGCATGGGGGAGGCGGAATGCGAATGGGGCCCGGCCTGAAAGCGCTGGTCGACAGCTTTGAAATACTGTTTCATCAGTGATTCTTGAGAGCATCGGGACAGGATGTCTCGCCGCGCAGCCACGGCGATACCGATATGCGCCAGGCACCGCTCGACTGAGGCTCACTGCCTGGGTTAGGATTTGAGCGGTCACATTGGGGGGGCAGGCCAACCTGCGGTCGACTGGTCCGGGCATTCCTACCGATGAACCGCCAGTCACTTGCAAAGCCAGTCACTTGCAAGGCCAGGCTCTTAAACCGACATCCTCCTCAACCGACATCCTCTCGCAAGGAAGCCATGGCAGCCGAAAGCTCAGGCCCCCGATCTCCCATCCTTCCCGGCTCCCGCTTCGACGCCATCGTCGTGGGGGCGGGCTTCGCCGGCCTCTACATGCTTTACCGCCTGAGAAAGCTGGGCTTCAGCGCGCGCGCCATCGAGGCAGCTCCCGGCGTCGGCGGCACGTGGTTCTGGAACCGCTACCCAGGCGCGCGCTGTGATTTCGAGAGCATGCAATATTGCTATCAGTTCGACGAGGCGCTGCAGCAGGACTGGGAGTGGAAGGAACGGTTCGCGTCGCAACCGGAGATCCTTGCCTACATCGAGCATGTCTCCGGTCGCTTCGACCTCAGGCGCGACATCCAGTTCGAGACCCGCGTGCGCTCCGCTACATTCGACGAGACGGCGAACGAGTGGGCCGTCGAGACGGATCGCGGGCAATCGCTTCGCGCGCAGTTCTTCATCATGGGCGTGGGCTGCCTGTCCTCGGCCAATCCGCCGGCGCTGCCCGGCGCGGAGGCGTTCGGTGGCAAGGTCTACTGCACCTGGAAATGGCCGCACGAGAAGGTCGATTTCTCGGGCCAGCGGGTTGGCGTCATCGGCACCGGCTCGTCGGGTGTGCAGGCCATTCCGCTGATCGCCGAGGAAGCCGGCCACCTGACAGTTTTTCAACGCACGCCGAATTACGTCGTGCCCGCGCAGAACCGGGCATTGTCCCCGGAAGAGGTTGCCGCGATCAAGGCCGATTATCGCGGCCTGCGGGCTCGTGCCCGGCAACTGCCCAACCTTTACGTTTTCTCCCGGCACACTGACAGCGCCCTTTCCGTGTCGGACGAGGAGCGGCGCGCACGCTTCGAGGCGCAGTGGGTGCTCGGCGGTCTGCAGTTCCTCGGCGCCTTCGGCGATCTGACGACCAACCCGGAAGCCAACAAGTTCATCACGCAATTCTGGCGCGAGAAGATCAGCGGGATCGTCAAGAACCCCATGACGGCTGACCTGCTCACGCCGAAAGACGAAATCTTCGGCTGCAAACGCCTCGTGTCGGGCAATGACTATTACGAGACGTTCAACCGGGCGAACTTCTCGCTCGTCGATGTCTCCGGGGAAGGTGGGATCGAGCGTTTGACGGCGAGCGGCATTCGCGCGGGCGGACAGGACTATCCGCTCGATGCGCTGGTGCTTGCGACGGGCTTCGACGCCATGACGGGGAGCGTTGTGCGGATCGACATCAGGGGCCGCGGCGGCGTCACCATCCAGGACGCTTGGCGCGACGGCCCGGGCAATTTCATCGGGCTCGCCGTCCACGGCTTCCCCAACATGTTCAACTTGGCCGGTCCCGGCGGGCCTTCGGTGCTCGCCAACATGGTCGCTTGCGGCGAGCAGCACGTCGAATGGATCTCGGACTGCCTAGTATTCATGCGCGAGAAGGGCCTCGCCAGCGTCGAAGCTACGGCCGAGGCACAGAAGGCATGGGGCGAAGAGGTCGCCGCCGCCGCGAAGACATCGCTGCGATCGGCGTGTAACTCCTGGTACGTGGGCTCCAACGTGGAAGGCAAGGCGCGGGTGTTCATGCCGTATATCGGCGGTTTTCCTAGATACGAGGCATTCTGCAACCGGGTCGCCGCCGAGGGATATGAGGGCTTCGAACTCAGGTAGCCTGATGGCATAGACGCGCTTCCGCTCTTGCGGGCCCGTATCTTGCCGCATACGCTTTGTGCAAGAGTTCTTCAAAACCACAGTCTCCAACCGGGAGGAAATCCATGAGGGTTGCAAACTTGACGGCGTTCGCCGCCGCAGCGCTACTGGCGAGCCAGACGATTTCGAGCGCGGCTTTCGCGCAGACCAACTTCCTTGTCGGCAACACCACCGTGGGCGATGCCCAGGCGGCAGCGAACGACAAGCTCGCAGAGCTCGTCACGAAGCACACGAACGGCAAGCTCAAGGGATCGGCGCGGCACGGCCAGTCGCTCGGCGGCTATGCCCAGATGCTGCCGGCGCTGCAGGCCGGCTCGATCGGCGCTCTCGTGATGCCGACGGGCTTCATGGCCACCATCGTGCCGGAGCTGTCGCTGTTCGATATGCCGTTCCTGACGCCCGGCGAGACAGCCAAGATCAGCGCATTCGCGCGGCAGAGCAAAGCCGCAGAGGAGATGAAGAAGTTCGCCGCGCAGCGCGGCATCCTCATCATGGGCTACCACGGCATCGGACCTCAGAGCTTTCTCACCAAGTTCCCGGTCAAGACGCTCGAGGACATCAAGGGCAAGAAGATCCGTGTAATCCCATCTCCGCCGCGCGTCGGCGCTTATCAGGATTGGGGTGCGGTGCCGCGGCCGATGGAGCTTGGCGAGGTCTACACCTCCTTGCAGCAGGGTACGATCGATGGCATGGAGAACCCGCCCGACGTGATCTTTCGCATGAAGCATCACGAGGTCGCTAAGTTCTACACGATCACGGAGCACTTCTCCTTCATGTCGGCCGTCGTCGTCAGCAAGCGGCTGTTCGATGGCCAGCCCAAGGACATCCAGGCGGCGATCACGAAGGCTGCCAGCGAGACGCTCGCTTTCGCCGATCCGCTCTACACGGCTAGCCAGAACGACAGCCTCAAGGAGTTGCAGAAGTCGGTGACTGTCACGAGGCTTCCGGCGGCGGAGCTCGCCAAGATGAAGGACCTCGCGCAGAAAGGCGTTTGGTCTCGAATGGAGGCCGACGCGAAGCGCGGCCCGATCGTCAAGCTTCTCAAGGAGGACGCTGCCCGCTACGCGGCGAGCGCGAAGTAAGCCGGTCGGCGTCGGAGGGGAAGCCATGAGCGCAGATACCTCCGCCGCCGACGGCCGGACCGGGCCGCAGCCCGCGACAGGATTGGAGCGGTTGTTCGATTGGGTCTCCCGCACTACACGGGTGGCTGCGACCCTCATCTGTCTGACGCTGATCGTGACGACGACTTTCTCTGTCGTCGTCTATCAGCGCGGCATCACGATCTCGTGGCTCGACGACCTCTTGCGCGCGCTTTTGATCTGGCTGGTGTTCCTGGGCTCGGTCGCGCCCGTCTGGCGGCGAGATCACATCACGATGGACGCGCTCTACACGCGATTTCGACCGGGGACGCGGCGTCTCGTCGATGTATTCATCGCGCTCATCGGCATTTCGGTATGCGGTTTTCTCACCTGGGTGAGCATCGAGACGACGTGGAGGGAGTACGAGTTCAACACCTTGCTTTCGAGCGGTGAGCTTCCCCAGTGGCCGCAGACTTTCGTCATCCCTTTGAGCTTCGCACTGATGACGCTCGCCTACATGGGCGTTCTTTTCGTCGCTGTATCGGGGCGGCTGCACGCACCGACCCAGCCAATGCCGGATTGAGCGCCACCAAGCCCAAACGTTCCGCAAACAGGTCTAACGAGGTAGTGCCCGCATGCTGACGGCAATCGCGATCGGGGCCTTCGCGCTGCTGTTCATCGGCGTACCCATGTGGCTGATCTTCCTGGTGCTCGCCCTCTTCGCGCTCATCGTGCAGGGCGTTTCGATGGAGGTGGCCGTCCAGGGGCTTACCGGCACGATCAACAATCTCGTGCTGCTTTCGGTGCCCGGCTTCATCTTCGCGGGCGGCATCATGGCGCGCGGGGGCATGGCGGCCCGGCTGATCAACTGGATTGCGGCGCTGGTCGGTCGCGTGCCCGGCGGCCTGGCTCTGACGACGATCTCGGCGGCCGAGCTGTTCGGTGCCATCTCCGGCTCTAGCGCGGCCACGGTTGCAGCACTCGGGCGCATTCTGCACAGCGGCCTGCTGAAGCAGGGCTACGACGAGCGTTTCGTCCTTGGGCTGCTGACCTCGTCAGGCGCCATCGCGATCATCATTCCGCCGAGCATCACCATGATCCTGTTCTCGGTGATGACGAATGCCTCTGTCGGAAAGCTGTTCCTGGCGGGCTTCATCCCGGGGCTACTCGTTGGATTTTGCGCGGCGATTTATTGCGTGTGGTATGCGATCCGCCACGGCGTCAGCGCCGGGCGCGAATGGGATCTGGCCGAGATCGGACGCACGACCCGCGACGTGTTCTGGACGCTGGGGGCGCCGCTGATCATCTTTGGCGGCATCTACGGCGGCTTCACGACGCCGACCGAGGCCTCGATGATCGTGTCCGTCTATGCCGTGGTCGTGAGCTTGATGATCTACCGCGAGATCACGCTCGCGGGCGTGTGGGACGTGCTCATGGAGACGGCCGACCTGACCGCGAAGCTCTTCGTCATCGTGGCAGCCGCGGGCGTGTTCTCGTGGTATCTCGCGGCGGAGGCCGTGCCGCAAACGATCGTGTCGGCGATCGAGGGACTGAACCTCGCGCCGTGGATGATCCTGCTCGTCATCAATGTCGTGCTGCTGATCGTCGGCATGTTCATGGACCCGAACTCCGCGGTCGTGCTGCTGGCGCCATTGCTGTGGCCGATCGCGCAACATGCCGGCGTCGATCTCATACACTTCGGCATCATCTTCACCGTCAATCTCGCGATCGGCATGTTCACGCCGCCATTTGGGCTCAACCTGTTCGTGGCGGGCAGTCTGTTCCGGGCGCGCTCGACCGACATCGTTGCAGGGCTGATGCCGTTCTTCGTGACGTATCTCGTTGCGCTGGCGCTCATTACCTACATACCGGCGCTATCGCTGTGGCTGCCAAGCGTGCTGATGAAATAGATCCGGCCCGGGGCGTTTCAGCCGGCGTGTCTGCTCCGAAGTCCCGTCAGCGGCTTCGGGTTTTCCGCTGTCATCGTCGATCTTGCAGACCAGCGATCTCCGCGGCGCCCGATGGGTAGCAGCTCCGTGGCGATGAAGACACATCTTGCGAGGATTCGTTCCGTCGGCTGTTGCGCCCGCCGCGCAAATGCCTCGGTAGACACACCCGATTCGTGCGTATTCAGACTGAATTATTGAATAATTCTCCATCTTCTCAATCGATCGAGATGCTCGCGACGGCATCCCGCAGTCACGGCGCCACCGCTGGGATGGTCTTTCAATCGGCAGGGTTTTGCAGTAGCAGTTGACCCCATGGGTCTGCCTATGACCCGGGGGCGAGTGGGGAGTGTGGCTTGTCTGTCGATTCGATGATGCTCGATGATGGCGGGGCTTTATGTCCTCTTCCGCGAGCAGCCATTCACGGCATTCCGCGTAGGGTCGGCGAAGTCCAGGCCAGGCAGGTTCGGCGAAGCCCAATCCAGGGGGGTGACATCCTTCCACGAGTCCTCATCGGCATTAGTTCATTAGACATCAGTGCAGTCGACCTCAGTGCAGTAGAACAAGGAGTGCTTGTGCATGTTCGGGCGTGTTGTAGTCGCCGGTCTGGCCCTCGCGGCGACCGGCATCATGTCGGGTGCGTCGGCACAGGACCGATGGGTGAAAATCGGCAATTTCGACGCCGAGCTGGGGCGCGGTTCCCAGGCCGTGGACCTGAAGGGCGCCAAAGGCTCCTTCAAGGCATTCCGCGTTCACATGGTGCAGGGTGAGGCGAAGCTGACGAACATTCAGTTTCGCTATATCAACGGGCAGGCACACAACGAGCGCCGCCTCATCAACCTCTTGCGCAACGAGCGCACGAAGCCGATCGACCAGCGCAGCGCCGAGCGGTTCGTCGAGGGGCTGACCACCTGCTTCGACAGCAACCAGCGCGGCGCGGTCAAGTTCGAGGTCTACGCCCTTCAGAGCAGGAAAGGCGCTGCTGCCAAGCGGCCGGCGATCACGCAGGCGTTGACTTGGCCGCCGGCATGCCCTTCAGGCCCAGGCGCCGCGCCAGTGGCCGCCAAGCCCACGACCGGTCCGATCGCGACGACACCGACTGCGCCGATCGCACAGCCCGCCGCTGCTGGCACGCAGTTGCCCGGCGGCGCCGTTCTGTTCGGAACCCAGAACGTCGGGTTCGTCCGTGATCGCGACGTGATCCGCGTCGGCGCGAATCTCGGTCAGTTCGACCGGGTCCAGCTGCGCGTCCTGAATAACGAGGTGCACATCAACGAGCTGGACGTCGTCTATGTCGACGGGACGACCCAGAAGCTCGTGGTGAACGCCAGCGTGAAGCAGAACACCCGGACACAGTGGTTCAACATCACAGGCACCAAGTTCATCAAGGAGATCAACCTCAACTATCGCTCGCGGCCGGCATTCAAGGGACAGGCGCGCATCGAGGTCTACGGTCAGATCGCCGATGGCTGGCTTGGCGCGAATGGCCGGGGCCGGCAGTTCAACGAGGGTTGGGTTCTGCTTGGCGCGCAAACCGCCGGCCGGTTCCTGCGGGCTGAGGTGGATCGCATCGAGGTTGGCCGCAACGAGGGCCTGTTCAAGCGTGTCCGCGTGACAGTCAAGGATCGTGCGCTGGTATTCGACGAGCTGCGCGTTGTGTACGGCAACGGCGAGGAAGAGGTGATCCCGGTCAAGACGACCATCGCCGCCAACTCGACCTTCGGTCCCGTCGATCTGAAAGGTGGCAACCGCGTGATCCGCGAGATTCGTGCGCGGTATCGTTCGGCGATCGTGGATGCCAAGGCCATTGGTCGTGGCGCTGCGGTTGTGGAGATCTGGGGTCAGCACTGATCCTCGGCCAACAGACGCTATACAGACGGTATAATGAACGAGGGGGCTGCCGCAAGGCGGCCCCCTTCATTGTTGCGACCACGTAGAAATCGTATTGCAACCGTCGTCGGTGCTGGACGGCTCGCGTGAAGTTTGCCGCCCCAGGAAGCGGTCCAGGGCACTTGCCCCTTGGCGGCAAATCGCTGGGGACAGGGGCACGGTTCAGGTTGGTGCAGCCGCCCAGGCTGAGGTCGACCGGACGCGGCCCTGATCCGTCGTCGTTCACGTCTCGCTGAGATGCCTGAACAGAACGGACAGGAGGCCACCCGCGCCGAGCACATCGGCTTCGCGTGCCGTCTCGAGGCGGACGCCCAATGTCACGCTTTGCGCCCGGCCTGTCGGTCGCACGATTTCGGCGACTATGTTTCCGCCGACGACGAGCCCCTTGTCGAGCCCGCTCAGGCGAAAAGTTTCAGCCCCCGTCAGCGCCAACGTTTTGCGCGTCACGCCCTCCGGGAAGGTCAGCGGCAGAACACCGACCGCGACGAGATTGGCGCGATGAATGCGCTCGAAGCTCTCTGCGATCACCGCGCGCACGCCGAGATAGGCGACGCCCTTGGCAGCCCAGTCGCGCGAGGAGCCGGCGCCGTAGCGCTTGCCCGCGATCAGGATGGTGCCGACACCTTGAGCGGTGCAGAGCATCGCCGCATCGACGAGGGGAATGGGGTTGCCCGTCGGCGAAAGTCGCGTGCGCGGTCCGGGCTCGCCGACCATCTCATTGAGGATGTGAGCGTTCGCGAAGGTGCCGCGTGTCGCGACCGCATGATGGCCGCGACGGGCCGCGTAGGTTCCGAAATCCGCCGGCTCGACCTTCCGCGAGGTGAGCCAGCGCGCGGCGGGCGTTCCGGGCCGGATCTCGCCATTAGGAGAAAGATGGTCCGTTGTGATCGCGTCGCCCAGCACGGCGAGCGGCTTCAAATCTTCCAGGACATCGGGGATGCTGCCCTCTGGATTTGGCGGTCGGATCGGCGAGCGCGACAGGAACGTGCTGCCCGGTTGCCAGGGGAAACGATTGCCGCGCGGCCCCTCGACGGCTTTCCAACTGTCGTGTCCACTCAATTCGGTGCCGTATACGCGCCGGTAGTCCTCTGTCGAGACGTTGCGCAGCGACGAGGCGATCTCGGCGTCCGATGGCCAGATGTCGGCAAGCATGATGGGTGCGCCATCGGCGTCGTGCCCGAGCGGCTGCGTCGTCAAATCGAGGCGCACCGTACCGGCAATTGCGTGCGCGATGACAAGCGCGGGCGAGGCCAGATAGGCGGCATTTACCAGGGCATGCACGCGCCCTGCGAAATTGCGATTGCCCGAAAGCACGGCTACGCCGGTAAAGCTGTTTGCAGCCAGTGCCGCCTCGATCTGGGGCGCCAGCGAGCCCGAGTTTCCGTTGCAGGTCGTGCAGCCATAGCCGACGACGGCAAAACCAAGCTCGTCGAGCGGGGCCTGAAGTCCGGCGGCGGCGAGGTAGGCGCCGACCACGCGAGAGCCCGGCGCGAACGTCGTCTTCACCCAGGGCTTGGGGGAAAGTCCGCGCGCTGCCGCGTTCCGCGCCAGTAAACCTGCCGCGATCATCGCCGCAGGGCTCGAGGTACTGGTGCAACTGGTGATCGCGGCGATGACGACATCGCCGTCGTGACGAGCCATGTCAGGTCCGGACGGCGCGTGGCCGTTGGCTTTCGTCTTTATGCTGCGGGCGAAGGAGGCCGGTACTTGCGCCAGAGGCACGCGCTCGTCTGGACTGTTCGGGCCTGCCATGCACGGCTCGACCTTCGACAGATCGAAGTCGATTACCTGATCGTAGCGTGCGGCGAGATCCGCATCGCGCGGCGTGTCCCATAGACCCTGCGCCTTCGCGTAGCACTCGACGCGTGCCACATGGGCGTCATCCCGGCCGGTCAGGCGCAAGTATTCGAGCGTGCGCGCATCGATGGGAAACAGCAGCGAGTTGGCACCGTACTCGGGCGCCATGTTCGCGATCATGGCGCGGGTCTCGACGGGTAGCCGGGCAACCGCGTCGCCGCATGCCTCGAGATATACGTCGACAACGCCGACGCGGCGCAGGTGCTCGGTCAAGGTCAGCAGTAGATCGTTTCCGCCGACGCCGGCTGCGAGTTCGCCAGACAGCCGAAGTGCTGCCACGCGCGGGCTCGCGACAAGCGTTCCGTGGCCCAGCATCACGGCCTCCGCCTCGAGGCCACCGACGCCCCAGGCGAGCACGCCGAGGCCGTTGATCATGGTCGTGTGGCTGTCGGTGCCCAGCAGCGTGTCGGCAAGCGCGATTCGGCCGGCGCCGCCGCCGTCTACGATCCGGACGACGGACGACAGGTACTCGAGATTGAGCTGATGCATGATGCCGCTGCCGGGCGGCAGTGTGCGCATGTTGTCGAAGGCCTGAGCACACCACTTCAGGAACTCGAACCGCTCACGGTTGCGCTCCACCTCGACGCGCTCGTTCATTACGCGCGGCGATGTGCCGGCACCCAGTCTGCCGCCACACCCGGCGGCCTGACCGCCGTGCTCGGCGATAAGGGCGTGATCGACGACGAAATCGACTGGAATGTGCGGATTGACCCGCCGGGGATCGATGTCCCTTTCGGCCAGGGCGTCACGCATGGAAGCAAGGTCGGTCATCAGTGGCAAGCCGGTGAAGTCCTGCAGCAACAGCCTGCCAGGCTGGAATTCGAGCACGCCTTCCCGGGGCAGACGGGACAGCCAATCGAGTTCCGGGGCTCCCGGACGTGCGCCGTTCACGAGGGCTGCTTCCGCCAGGATCCGCAGCGTCCTCGGCAAGTCGCCCACGAGCAGGTGGCCTTGGCGCTCGGCCTGCTCCAGGCTCAGAAACCGGAGACCGGGATCGGAGTTTCCCGGAAGCGGCACCAGCAGCTCGGATTGGGCGATCGCCTGTTGGGTCACAGCGGCTCCATCTTCATGCAGAGGTGATCGGGAGCGAAAAATTGCGGCATGAAGGCGGCCGCGCCGATCCTCGAGGCGACATTATCTCGAGATGCCGCCAAGTTCTGGCGACACTATCTTGCTCCCGGCGGCAAGAAGCCATAGTTCGTGGCGGGGACGTTGTCATGCAGGCAGTGGGCTGCCTGTCTGGCGTTCCGGCCTCGGCATCGCACCCGGTCCCTGCCATTTCGCTTCCGTGCGCCGCCGACGTATGGTTCGCACGGGTTCAAGTCAGGAGCTATCACCATGCGCTTCCGCCTTAAGAACGGTCTTTCCATCGGCTACAAGACGCGCGGACGCGGGCCGACCATCGTGCTCATTCCCGCAATCGGCTGCCTCAAGGAAATGTGGGACCCGGTGATCGCGGAGCTGGAGGACAGCTATCGCCTTATCGCGGTGGAGGTTCGCGGGCACGGCGAGAGCGACGTCCCCGGCGGACCGTTCGACATGGACGATCTCTCCGACGACGTGATCGAGCTGGTGCGCACCATCGGCGGCGGCAAGGCGATCGTCGGCGGCTGCTCGATGGGCGGACAGATCGCCCAGGGCGTCGGCGTGAAGGCGCCCGAGAACCTCTATGGTATCTTCATCTCCAATACGGGATACCAGCGCAACGACGCGATCCGCAAAGTGATGGAGGATCGCGCAGCTTCAGCTGAGCTGGGCATGACGGGGCCGATCTGGATCACGCTGAACCGCTGGTTCTCTCCCGAGTACCAGAAGGCGCACCCGGAGCATGTGAAGCTCGCCTACGACTGGCTCGCCAGCGCCGATCCCATCGTTCACGCCTGGTCGTGGCGCGCGATCAAGGGGCTCGACTACGCCGAGCGGCTGAAGTCGCTGAAAGTTCCCGCACTCGCCATTGCCGGAAGCCAGGATCAGTCGAGCGCCGCTTCGGAGGTCGAGGCAATGGCCAAGGTACTGCCGAACTGCATCTACCGCGAGTGCAAGGGCGCGGGGCACCTGTCTCCGGTCGAACAGCCCAGGCAATACGCTGCCTTTCTGCGGGAGTTCGCGGAGAAGGTGACGAGCTGAGGCGCCCCGACGGCTGCCAAAAACTGAAGCATAGGCGCGAAAACTGACGCGGAAGTCTTTATCTTCAGTATGCATCTTGTCTCTGGTTTTCTGGCGAAGACCGATCCTCGAACCGGCCGATCCGAGCGAAGCGAGATGCTTTAGGATCGGCTGCCGGTTACGGAAAGAAGTGATCTCTATAAGCCAGGGGCCGCCGTGACGCATGGCCCCTACGGTTAACCGCGAGCGCCCCTGGAGCTTCCGCGATCCCTGGTTTTGAAGGATATGGAAGCCAATTCTGGTGTCGCCCGTACTGTGGCATCATGCGCCTGCGGGGATCGCGTCAGAAGCCGAATGGTCGGGCAAGTCGGAAAACAATGCTACAGCTCCAACTTTCCAGCGCACTTCCATTCGTTCGACCACCAGCGGCGATCGCGACTGATCCGATACTGATCCAGGCTGAGCTATAGGTTGCCCTTCCCATGAAAGTAGTCTCGCTCGATATTCCAGACGTCAAGCTCATCACGCCGCGGAAATTTGGTGACAACCGAGGATTCTTCTCGGAGGTCTACAACGCCGAAGCGCTGGCCGCCGCCGGCATCGATATTCGCTTCGTGCAGGACAACCACTCGGTGTCGATGGAAACCGGCACAGTGAGGGGGCTGCATTTCCAGAAGCCGCCACACGCGCAGGCCAAGCTCGTCCGTGTGGCCCGCGGGCGCATCATCGACGTGGCGGTGGACTTGCGGCGCGGTTCGCCGACCTATGGCCGCCATGTCAGCGCGGAACTGTCGGCGGAGAACTGGGCGCAACTGCTGGTGCCGGCGGGCTTCGCGCATGGGTTCTGCACGCTCGAGCCCAACTGCGAGGTGCTCTACAAGGTCGATGCACACTACTCGCCACAGTCGGATGCCGGCATTCTATGGTGCGACCCGGCGCTCAGGATCGACTGGCCGGTTCGGATCAGCGATGCGCTGCTGTCCGACAAGGATGCGAAATTGCCGCTGCTGCAGGATCTCGGCGACGTGTTCTGAGCCCGTCCAGCGAGCCCGTGGAATTCTGTTCACGAATTGAGAGAAAGAAGCTGCCATGCGCGTCATCGTCACCGGGGGAGCTGGATTCATCGGCTCGGCTCTCGTGCGTCATCTGGTGGGAGAGCGCGGTTTCGAGGTCGTGAACGTCGATAAGCTGACCTACGCGGCCAATCTCGCCTCGCTGAACTCGATCGCCGGCAAGCCGGGCTACCGACACGTGAAAGCAGACATCTGCGATCGTGATGCGATCGACGCGGTGCTGAGCGACTTCAAGCCGGACGCCGTCATACATCTGGCCGCGGAGAGCCACGTCGACCGCTCCATCACAGGCTCGGCGGAGTTCATCCAGACCAACATCGTCGGCACGCACATGATGCTGGAGGCGGCGCGAGCTTACTGGCAAGGGCTGGCAGGGAACGCCAAGTCGGCCTTCCGCTTCCTGCACGTCTCGACCGACGAGGTCTATGGCTCGCTTCCCCCGGACGGCTTCTTCCTCGAGACCACGCCTTACGATCCCCGTTCGCCTTACTCCGCCAGCAAAGCCTCGTCAGATCATCTGGTCAGCGCCTGGCACGAGACCTATGGATTGCCGACGCTGATCACGAACTGCTCCAACAACTACGGACCCTACCACTTCCCCGAAAAGCTCATCCCGCTGGTGCTGCTCAACGCGCTGGAGGGCAAGCCTCTGCCTGTCTACGGCGACGGGCGACAAGTGCGCGATTGGCTCTATGTCGATGACCACGTTCGCGCGCTCGTGCTCGCGCTGGAACGCGGGCAGGTCGGCCGGACGTACAACGTCGGCGGACGCGCGCCGATGGAGAACATCGAGGTCGTCAATACGATTTGCGACATTCTCGACGCTAAGAGGCCGGCGGAAAAACCGCGCCGCAGTCTGATCACATACGTCGCCGATCGTCCCGGTCACGATCGCCGGTATGCGATCGATCCGTCGCGCATCGAGACGGAGCTCGGCTGGCGGGCGCAGGAGACATTCGCAAGCGGTATCGAGCGAACCGTGCAGTGGTATCTCGACAATGCAGCCTGGTGGCGGCCATTGCGAGAAGGAGTCTACGCTGGCGGGCGCCTCGGCCTGATCGAGAAGGGCGCGGTCCAGGCGAAGACATAGGTGCGCGCCGCGCTTCATCTTCGCGATGAAGACAGGTGCGACGCGCTGGCCCGGCCGACGCAAGTCCCGACGCCGACGCGGACGCCGACGTCAGCAATGCTGTACGTCCCGAGCAGCGTCAGGAATCTGCACCGATTTTCGAGGGGTCCGAGCCCACGCGGCCGGAGAGTCGGTCAGCCTCCGACATGCGCGACAACTTGAAATCATAGCGGATGGCGTCCATGCCCTTGATCGGGCAGCTCGGATCGTTCTTCACGATATCGGCCACCAAATCCTCGGAGGACGAGCCGAAAACGACATCGCTGGCGAGATACTCGCTCGAGGAGAGGTAGAGCGCGGTGACGAGCTCGCGATAGTCCGGTGCGCCGATGAGCAGGTGGATGTGGGCTGGTCGCATCCCGTGCCGTTTCTGCGCCTGCACCATAGCGCCTACTGGACCGTCCATCGGGATCGAGTAGTCGAGCGGCGCCACGGTACGCAGGAGGTAGTTGCCGTTCGCGTCGGTCGTGAAAATGCCTCGGCTGTCCATCGCGCCTGTTGGATCGGCCTGGATGTCGTAGAGCCCGTGGGTGTCGGTCTGCCAGATGCCGATTTCGGCATTGGGGATCGGGCTTCCGTTAACGTCGGTCACCTTGCCGTACATGGCGACCTCGCCATTGCTCAAATCCTTGCAGATCTGATCGCCGGCCTTGAAACGCGGTGCGTTCTCGCGAAAGAACGGACCCAGCAGGCTGGTGTCGGTACCAACCTCGATTGCGGTCTTGTCGTGCATGAGGTTGACGAGCGCGGACAGGCCGGTCGTATCGGATAGCAGGATGAACTCCTGCCGGTCGGGTGTACACATCTTGCCGACGCGGGTGAGAAAATCGATGCCGACGAGCCACTCCGCCGGCGTCAGCTTCACGTCGCGCGCGAACTGGTGGAGATGCTTCACCGCCGCCTCCATGATCTCGCGCATCCGCGGGTCGGGCGTCGTCGCCATCTGATCGACGACGGCCTGGGTGACTGTCGCGGGCGTCAGGCTCAGCACGGCAGGCTTTGCAGCGCCGCCACCAGCGCCGTTCGCATCGGCCGGTTCGTGGTTCTCGGACTTGCCGAACTGCCGCATCGCCATGGCGAACACTCCCTTTTTAGAACCCTGTCGTTGTTGGTTAGGGTTACGCCATTCCTGGCCCCAATGGAACAGCCAACACAGTATGTCCTGGCCAGCTCTGGCCATCGGCTCTGGCACCGGAGCCGGAGTGGGCGTACCTTTGGAAGGATGTTTCTCGCCCGTAACAGTCGCGCAGAGGAATAAGGCGGCGGCTCTCATGCCATCGAACGAACGCGCACGTATCGCACGCGCCAAACGCCCGACTAGACAATCCAATGGAGGTCCCATGAAAGGCGCCGATGTCGTTGCCCACATTCTGAAGCTCGAAGGCACCGAAATGCTTTTCTGCTATCCGCGCAATCCGGTGATCGAAGCCTGTGCGGAGATCGACATCCGCACCATCCTGTGCCGGCAGGAGCGGATCGGTGTCGGCATGGCCGACGGCTTCAGCCGCATTCGGCGCGGCAAGCAGAACGGCGTGTTCGCCGCCCAGCAGGGACCCGGCATCGAGAACGCGTTCGCCGGCGTGGCGCAGGCGTTCTCGGAGAACGTGCCCGTGCTGGTCATACCCGCGGGCTTCGAGCCGGGGCGGCAATACCAGCGCCCGACGTTCCGCGCGGCGGAAGTTTTCGCGCCTGTCTGCAAATGGACGGCCTGTGTCAGCGAGGTTGCCGAGCTGCCGAACGCGATGCGGCGTGCCTATCAGGCCATGCGCTCGGGCAAGCCGGGGCCGGTGCTACTTGAAATCGCCAACCCCGTGTTCGACGCGGACTTGCCCGGTCAGCTCGACTATCGACCGGTGCCTGTGCTGCGGTCGGCGCCCGATCCCGTTGCTGTTAAGGCCGTTGTCCGGATGCTGCTCGCCGCGCAGCATCCGGTGATCTGGGCAGGGCAAGGCATCCTTTATGCCGAGGCGAGCGAGCAACTCGCCACGCTGGCCGAGCTTCTCCCTGCGCCCGTCGCAGCGACGAACCCTGGCAAGAGCGCGATCGCGGAGACGCATCCCCTGGCGCTCGGTGCCTCGACGCAATCGCGACCCCGGATGTATGCTACGCACATGGCGAAAGCGGATCTCGTTCTGGCGATCGGCTCGAGCCTGACGCGAACCTCGTTCGGCCCGTCGGTGCCAGGCGGCAAGACGCTGATCCACTCTACAGTCGATGCGAGCGACATCAACAAGGACTGGCGTTGCGACATGGCGCTGGTGGGCGACGCCGCACTGGTCATCGACGCGCTGATCGAGGAGATCGACCGGCAACGCAAGGACAGCCCGACCAGACGGTTCACCTCGCTCAAGAGCGAGATCGCGGCAGAGAAGAAGGCATGGCGGGAGGAGTGGGCGCACCAATTCGATTCCGATGAGGTGCCGATCAACCAGTACCGCGTGATCCGCGACCTGATGCGCGCGGTCGACCGCGACAACGTGATCGTCACGCACGACTCCGGCTCCGTCCGCGAGCAGGTGCTGCCGATGTGGGAGACGGCCCAGGCCGGCTCGTACATGGGTTGGGGCAAGTCCACCCAGCTCGGCTACGGCCTCGGCATCATCATGGGGGCAAAGCTCGCCGCGCCGGAGAAGCTGTGCATCAACTTCATGGGCGATGCCTCGTTCGGCATGAGCGGCATGGACATCGAGACAGCGGCGCGCAACGACATCGGCATCATGACGGTCGTGTTCAACAACGCCGTGATGGCGTGCGAGCGCCACGTGCTCGAAACCTCGACCTCGAAATATGGCGCGCTCGACATCGGCGGCAACTACGCCAAGGTCGCCGAAGGCCTCAACGTCGCCGCCCGCCGCGTCGACAAGCCCGCAGATCTCGCCGGCGCTATCAAGGATGGCATCGCGACGACGGAAAAGGGGCAGCCGTTCCTGCTCGAGGTGGTCGCGAAGGAAGGCTATGACTTCTCGCGGTATCAATACTAACTGAGCTGGACTGGGCGAGCCGCCGGCCCCTCCCGCCACGCGGGAGGGGGAAGGCGGGACGAAGACATTACGCCGCTGCAGCGCCCGTAGACGCTACTTGCCCCAGAGTTCTTTCGTCGCCAGCCGCGCACCCTCGGCCATCGCCTCGAACTTTGCCCACATGATGGTCGGGTGCACGCGGCGATAGAACGGGCTCTGCGCGAACCCGCAATCCGAACCCGCGATCACGTTCTCGCGGCCGACGACATTGGCGAGCCGGACAATGCGGTCGGCGATCAGCTCGGGATGCTCGACGACGCTCGTCATATGACTGATGACGCCCGGAATGAGGATCTTGCCATCGGGCAGTTTCGCCTCTTTCCACACTTTCCACTCGTGGTCGTGACGCGGGTTGGCGCCTTCGATGAGGTAGGCGCCGGCCTTCACCTGACAGAGGAGATCGACGATGTCGCGCAGCGGAACGTCGGTGGTGTGCGGCCCCGGCCAGCTACCCCAGCACACATGATACCGCACGCGGTCCTCGGGGATGCCGGAAAGCGCGTGATTCATAACGGCGACCAGCTTGCCCGCCCACTTCTTATAGTCGGCCATCGATGCCGGCGGCACCATCCGGTCGAACGTTACCGCCATGCGCGCGTCGTCGAGCTGCACCAGCATACCCGCATCGACGATCGCCTTGTACTCCTGATGCATCGCCTTGCCGATCGCGTCGAGCAGCTCGTCCTCGGTCTTGTAGAACTCGTTCTCACGGTCGGGGATGACGCTTGCGGGGGCGGCGACCGGCATGAACGCCTCGGTGGCGGGAGTCTTGGCGAGCGCCGCCTTGAAATTCGCGATGTCGCGGCCGACGTCGGCGCTACCCGTGTAGGTGATCGGTCCGGTGCATACGGCACGCGTCTGGGTGGCGGGCGCCTCCTGGGCGTCGTACTCGGCATAGAACTCCTTAAAACGCGTCCGGTCGGCGCCGCGGGTCCAGGGGTTGTCGCCGGCGACGAACGGACGGCGCTCGAAGCCAGAGAAGCGGTCGAGCACGTATTGCGACCACGAGATGAACTTACCGAACTCGCCATCGCTGACCACGTCGACCCCGGCCTTGACCTGGCCGGCGACGATGTCGGCGACGGAGGCCGCCAGCACACGGTCGAACTCGGCCGCGTCGTAGCCTTGGCCGCTCTGCCTGGCGCGAAGCTGCGCTTTCAGCTCCTCGGGACGAATGAGGCTTCCGACGTGGGATGTGAGGATGCGATCGGTGCTGCGTTTCACGGGGCAAGCCTTTTCTGATTCTGCGTGATCTCTGTTTGCATGGGCGACGGCCGTCAGGGCCTGCCGCGACTTTCGAGATGCCTTTTGAACTCACGCGGCGATTTCGGCAAGGCGTGAGCGATTTCCCATGTGAGGGGAAGCAGGCCGACTCCCTACCGATAGTGAATCGAGGGGGCCTCGTCACGGACCTCGCTTCGGTCGATCAATAATTAGCCAGCGGCCAGCGGCACGCTCAAACATTCGGCAAACCGTCAGGGTCAACAGCGGGCGTGGAAGTAAAAATAGCGTGCTATCATATTGATAAGGAACGAGTTGTTTAAGAATAGTTCAGATGGCATGGCGCTTGCCACTAGGGGTTATCTCAAAAATCCAGTGGGGAGCCCGGTTCATGCTTCAGCGTCGTCAGTTGATCTCAGGAGTTGCGGGCGGCTTGGCCGCGTTGGCGCTCTCGCTCAGCCATGCAGCGCCGGCCGCTGCCCAGGACACGATCAAGGTCGGTATCCTCCATTCTCTTTCAGGCACGATGGCCATCAGCGAGACGACGTTGAAGGACGTCATGCTCATGCTGATCGAAGAGCAGAACAAGAAGGGCGGCCTTCTCGGCAAGAAGCTCGAGGCCGTCGTCGTCGACCCGGCGTCGAACTGGCCATTGTTCGCGGAGAAGGCGCGCGAGCTGATCTCTCAGCACAAGGTGGCGGCTGTGTTCGGCTGCTGGACGAGTGTGTCGCGCAAGTCCGTGCTGCCGGTGTTCAAGGAGCTCAACAACATCCTCTTCTACCCCGTGCAGTATGAGGGCGAGGAAAGCGAGCGCAACGTATTCTACACGGGTGCGGCGCCGAACCAGCAGGCGATTCCTGCTGTCGACTACCTGATGAGCAAGGACGGCGGCGACGTGAAGCGATGGGTGCTCGCCGGCACCGACTACGTCTATCCGCGCACGACGAACCGCATTCTGGAAGCTTATCTCAAGGCCAAGGGCGTGAAGCCCGAGGACATCATGATCAACTACACGCCTTTCGGCCACTCCGACTGGCAGACGATCGTGGCCAGCATCAAGAAGTTCGGCTCGACCGGCAAGAAAACGGCCGTCGTATCGACGATAAATGGCGACGCCAACGTGCCGTTCTACAAGGAGCTCGCCAACGCCGGCGTGAAGGCGACCGACATTCCGGTCGTGGCGTTCTCGGTCGGCGAGGAGGAGCTTGCCGGGGTCGATACGTCAAACTTGGTCGGTCATCTGGCGGCCTGGAACTACTTCCAGTCCGTAAAGGACAAGACCAACTCCGAATTCATCGCGAAGTGGAAGGCGTTCACGAAGAATCCGAAGCGCGTGACCAACGATCCGATGGAGGCGCACGTCGTCGGCTTCAATATGTGGGTCAAGGCGGTCCAGAAAGCTGGCACCGTCGATCCCGACAAGGTGATCGATTCGATCGTAGGGATCGAGGCTCCGAACCTCACAGGCGGCATGTCGAAGATGCTGCCGAACCACCACATCACCAAGCCGGTGATGATCGGCGAGATCCGCACCGACGGACAGTTCGACGTCGTCTGGCAGACCAAGGGGCTTGTTCCTGGCGATGCCTGGTCCGACTTTCTGCCGGGCTCGATGGACCTCGAAGCCGATTGGGTCGGCAAGAAGTGCGGCAACTTCAACAAGAAAACCGGCAAGTGCGGCGGTGCTTGAACGAGCACTGGCGACTTGAGACCGGGCGGGGCGGCGCGTGAAGACGTGTCGCCCCGCACCAAACTCGCGCACAGCGACGCGCTCGTGTTCAACCGCGGACCAGCCCGATGCCACGAACACTACTCTTCGCTGCATTACACGGGTGGCTGGCCTTGGTCGTCGTAGCCGTTCCGGCAGGCGCGCAGAATGCCAGGCTGGATACCGCTCTTGCACGTCTGGTCGCGGACAATTTCGCCGATACCGCGGCTGCCGTCGAGGAGATCGCGCGGTCGGGCGCTCCACAGGCGGCTGATCTGATCCAGGCGATCGCGGACCGCCGGCTCGGCTTCGATACGGGCGACAAGGCTGTCTACTTCCGCGATGCTAACGGCAAGCTTCTCGTTGCGGCCACCAGCAAGCCTGCGGAGAAGACGCCGGCCGAACTCACGATAGTGCGGCTCAACAACCGGGTGCGATCCGCAGTGCAGGCAGCACTCGGCGGGCTCGATCTGATGTCGCCCGATCCGGCGAAGCGATTGGCGGCGGCGTCGACTGTGCTGAAGTCGCGCAACGCCGAGGTGCTACCGGTGCTGCAGGCAGCGCTTGCCCGGGAGAGCGATGCACAGATCCGATCCGTGATGCAGACGGCCAGCGCCTCGATCGTCCTGCTGGCTGCGAAATCGAGCGACCCAGAGCGCCTAGCGGCAATCGAGACGCTGCGCCAGCGCTCTGATCAGGGGGCGCTCTCGACGTTACGAGCGCTGCCCGGCGACGGTTCGCTCGAGGTTCGCGAAGCGGCCGACCGCGCCATACGCTCTATCGAGCAATCACTGATGATATGGGCGCAGGTCCAGAACCTCTGGTACGGCCTTTCGCTCGGCTCGGTGCTGCTGCTGGCGGCGATCGGACTTGCCATCACATTCGGCGTCATGGGCGTCATCAATATGGCGCATGGCGAGATGGTGATGCTCGGCGCCTACACCACATTCATGGTCCAGGAGGTAATAAGGACCTCTGCGCCTGCCATGTTCGGATGGTCGCTGGCAATTTCCATTCCGCTCGCATTCTTCGTCGCGGCAGCGGTCGGCATTGCTATCGAGCGCGGCATCATACGATTTCTCTATGGGCGGCCGCTCGAGACGCTCTTGGCAACATGGGGCGTGAGCCTGGTGCTGCAGCAGCTTGTCCGCAGCCTGTTCGGTCCGACCAATCGCGAGGTGGGCACGCCGGCATTCATGACCGGTGCGTTCGAGGTGGGCGGGCTCACCATCACGTGGAACCGGCTCTACATCATCCTGTTTGCAGCAGCGATATTCGTCTCGCTGCTGCTGGCTCTCAAGCATACGCGCCTCGGGCTGCACATGCGCGCCGTGACGCAGAACCGGCGCATGGCCGGCTCGATGGGAATTCCGACCGGCAAGGTCGATGCGCTGACATTCGGGCTAGGCAGCGGCATCGCGGGGCTTGCCGGTGTCGCGCTCAGCCAAATCGACAACGTCAGCCCGAATCTCGGCCAGAGCTACATCATCGACAGCTTCCTCGTCGTCGTACTCGGCGGCGTCGGCAACCTGTGGGGCACGCTGGTCGGCGCACTCACGCTCGGCATCGCGAACAAGCTGCTGGAGCCGTGGGCGGGTGCCGTGCTCGGCAAGATCGTGCTGCTCGTCGCCGTGATCGTGTTCATCCAGAAGCGGCCGCGTGGCATGTTCGCGCTCAAGGGAAGGGCGGTCGAGGCATGATGACGCGCGCGCTTCTCGCCGACCGTCGAGGTCAGGTATTCGTCGCCATTCTCGTCGCGATGGCTGTGCTGGTTCCGATGTCGAACCTGCTGCTTCCACCGACCTCCTGGCTGCACGTTTCGTCGACGACGATGGCGCTGCTCGGCAAGTACCTTTGCTACGCGTTGCTGGCGCTCTCGCTGGATCTCATATGGGGATACGTCGGAATTCTGTCGCTCGGTCACGGGGCTTTCTTCGCGCTCGGCGGGTACTGCATGGGCATGTACATGATGCGCCAGATCGGCACGCGCGGCGCCTATTCCAATCCGGTACTGCCCGACTTCATGGTATTTCTGAGCTGGACTGAGCTGCCCGTCGCGTGGTGGGGGTTCAACTGGTTCCCCTACGCTATGCTGATGGTGCTGCTGGTGCCCGGCGCGCTCGCCTTCGTGTTCGGATGGTTCGCTTTCAAGAGCCGCGTCACCGGCGTCTATCTGTCGATCATCACGCAGATGCTCACCTATGCGTTGTGGCTTTCGTTCTTTCGCAACGAATTCGGCTTCGGTGGTAACAATGGCCTTACCGACTTCAAGGACATCCTCGGATATCCCGTCCAATCCCAATCGACCCGCGGTGTGCTCTTCGCGCTGTCCGCGCTGGCGCTCGCCGGCGGCTACCTCATCGCGCGCGGCGTCGTGGCCTCGAAGCTCGGCAAGGTGCTGATCGCGATCCGCGACGGAGAAAGCCGCACGCGTTTCCTTGGCTATCCCGTGGATGCCTACAAGACCTTCGTATTCACGCTGTCGGCCATGATGGCCGGCGTGGCGGGCGCGCTGTACGTGCCGCAGGTCGGCATCATCAATCCGAGCGAGTTCTCGCCGGCGAACTCGATCGAGATGGTGGTGTGGGTCGCTGTCGGTGGTCGCGGCACGCTTGTGGGCGCTGCGATCGGCGCTGTGGTCGTCAATCTTCTGAAGACGATCTTCACGACTGGCTTCCTCGCGCCGTTCTGGCTTTTCCTTCTCGGCGGCCTTTTCATCGGTGTGACGCTGCTGCTGCCGAAAGGGATCGTGGGGACGTTCGACGAGTGGATGGCCGCACGACGCGCTAGGAACGCAAGTCGAGACAGCCAGGCGCAACGGGCCGCCGGCCAACCGGCGGAATGAGAGGGCGCGATGGAACCTGCGACGTTCGGCTCCCGCCTTTCGAACTCGCTGCTTTATCTCGATGCTGTCGAAGTCAGCTTCGACGGGTACCGCGCTCTGCGCGGACTCTCGCTCGTTCTGGAGCCGGGCGAGATGCGCGCGATCGTCGGCCCGAACGGCGCAGGCAAGACGACCATGATGGACGTCATCACGGGTAAGACGCGTCCGGACGTGGGCGATGTGCTGTTCGAGGGGCGGGTGGCTCTGACGGAGATGGACGAGGCGCAGATCGCTAATCTCGGCATCGGTCGCAAGTTCCAGAAGCCGACCGTGTTCGAGAGCCACACTGTCGAGGACAACATCATGCTGGCGCTCAAGGCGGATCGCGGCGTGGTCGCCAGCCTGTTCTGGCGCCACAACGCCGCCGAGCGCGAGGCGATAGATCGCATTCTGCACATCACGCGCCTTGCGCCTCACGCGCAGCGTCCGGCAGCGGAGCTGAGCCACGGTCAGAAGCAGTGGCTCGAGATCGGAATGCTGCTGGCGCAGGACCCCAAGCTCCTTCTCGTCGACGAGCCCGTGGCTGGAATGACCGACGCGGAGACCGTGGAGACGGCGCGGCTGCTCCGCGAAATCGCGCGAGATCATTCAGTCGTCGTTGTTGAACATGACATGGAGTTCGTGCGAGCGCTCGACTGCAAGGTCACCGTACTGCACGAAGGTGCGGTGCTTGCCGAAGGCACGCTCGACCAGGTGAGCGCGAACGAGCGGGTCATCGAGGTCTATCTTGGGCGGTAGGCCTTGGGGCGGGCTTCGCCAGTGCTCAGCTCGACTATGGCAATTGGATATGAAGCTCATGCTCACGATCGAAAATGTCTCGCTTCACTATGGCGCCGCGTAAGCGCTGCGAGGCGTGTCGCTGGAGGCTCCGATCGGGCAGATCACATGCGTTCTGGGCCGCAACGGCGTTGGCAAGACATCACTGCTGCGAGCGATCGCAGGGCATCAGCCGATCAGCGGCGGCCGCGTCGTCTGGGAAGGCGGGTGCATCGACGGGCTCTCGTCTTATGCGCGTGCGCGGCGAGGGATCGCGCTTGTGCCGCAGGGGCGCGAGATCTTTCCATTGCTGAGCGTTGCCGAGAACCTCGAGACCGGGTTCGCAACCGCGCGGCGGCGCGACGCCTCCGTGCTCGACGAGGTGTTCTCTCTCTTCCCGGTCCTGAAGGAGATGCTCGGCCGGCGCGGCGGCGATCTTTCCGGGGGGCAGCAACAGCAACTCGCCATTGGCCGCGCCCTCGTGATGCGGCCGCGACTACTCATTCTCGATGAGCCTACCGAAGGCATCCAGCCGTCGATCATCAAGGACATCGGACGCGCGATAGAGTATCTGCGCGGGAAGGGCGAGATGGCCATCCTGCTGGTGGAGCAGTATTTCGATTTCGCCCGCCAGCTCGGAGATCGCTTTGCGCTACTCGAGCGTGGCGCTATCGTAATGTCCGGTGACCGCGCGGCCTTGCAGGGCGACGATGTTCGACAGCGAATTGCCATCTGATGCCCGCGACGACCGCGGCGGTCTCGCGAAGGTTCGCGGTCGCAGCGAGGTCAATGCTGCGTTCGGCGCGGTTCACGGAGACACTCGCATAGCGCGCATTTTCGAGCGAGGCTCGTTCAGGCTCCGGTTTCCCAGAGGGCGCGGCTGCGAGGCCGTGCTCATCAACACCGGCGGCGGGATCACTGGCGGCGATCGGCTCGACGTGTCGCTCGAGCTCGGCGTTGGAGCAACCGTCGTGGCGACGTCGCAGGCCGCGGAGAAGCTCTATCGCAGCGACGGTGCGGCAGCGCTCATCGCCTTGAGAGCCCGCCTCGGCGACGCTTCGCGGCTGATGTGGTTGCCGCAAGAGAGCATCCTGTTCGATGGCGCGATCGTGCAGCGCTTGCTCGAGATCGAAATGCCGGCCACAGCCAAGGTCACTGCAGCAGAGATCCTGACGCTCGGCCGGACCGCGCATGGCGAGCGCATCACGAATGCGAGCTGGCGCGACCGATGGCGGATCATTCGCGATGGGCGGCTGCTGCTCGCGGAGAACGTTCGCATCGATGGCGCAATCTCGGAGCTGATGGAGCGACCTGCACTAGGCGCCGGCGCGCGCTGCCTCGCGACGCTCGTGCACGTCGCCCCCGATGCGGAAGCGCGGCTCGGCGACGTGCGCGATGCGCTCGCCGCAGTCGAGGGTGCTGCGGCCGCCAGCGCGTGGAACGGTATGCTGGTGGCGCGCTTCGCGGGAACAGAGACGCACAAGACGAGGGCGGCGGTCGCCGCAGCCGTCGTCGCGGCGACCGGCGATGCCATGCCACGCGCCTGGTCATGTTGAGAGGGAGGACGCTAGCCAGATGCATCTGACGTCGAGAGAGAAGGACAAACTGCTCGTCGCGATGGCAGCGATGGTGGCGCGCCGGCGCCTGGAGCGTGGCGTGAAGCTCAACTATCCCGAGGCGATCGCGCTGATCACCGACACCGTGATCGAGGGGGCCCGCGACGGCAGGTCCGTCGCCGAGTTGATGGAGGCGGGCGCCCACGTTCTGACGCCCGAGCAGGTGATGGAAGGTATCGCCGAGATGATCGCGGACGTGCAGGTGGAGGCGACGTTCCCGGACGGCACCAAGCTCGTCACGGTTCACGAGCCGATCCGCGGCGCGAAGTCTGCGCGCGTGAAGGCCGGCGAGATCATAACGCCCGACGGCGAGATCGAGCTCAACGCCGGCGCGCCGACAGTCACGCTAGAGGTCGCCAACACTGGCGACCGGCCGATCCAGGTCGGCAGCCACTACCACTTCCACGAGGCCAATCCGGCGCTGCGCTTCGATCGCGAGAAGGCGCGCGGATATCGTCTCGATATCGCCGCTGGCACCGCAGTCCGCTTCGAGCCCGGCCAGACGCGCGAGGTGTCGCTGGTGCCGCTCGGCGGCAAGCGCGAGGTCTATGGCTTCCGCGGCGAGGTGATGGGGAGGCTCGACAGTAAGGGCGGCAAAAAGACCGCGGGAGTGAAGAAATGAGCAGAAAGATCTCACGCGCCGCCTATGCCGACATGTTCGGGCCGACGACCGGCGACAAGGTGCGGCTCGCCGACACCGAGCTGATCGTCGAGGTCGAAAAGGATTTCACGATCTACGGCGAGGAGGTGAAGTTCGGCGGCGGCAAGGTGATCCGCGACGGCATGGGGCAATCCCAGGTCACGCGCGCGAAAGGGGCGGTCGACACCGTCATCACTAACGCTCTCATCATCGACCACTGGGGCATCGTCAAGGCCGACGTCGGCCTCCGTGACGGGCGGATCGCGGCGATCGGCAAGGCGGGCAATCCCGACATCCAGCCGGGCGTTACGATCATAATAGGTCCGGGCACGGAGGTGATTGCGGGCGAGGGCAAAATTCTGACCGCCGGTGGCTTCGACAGCCACATCCATTTCATCTGCCCGCAACAGATCGAAGAGGCGCTCAACTCAGGCATCACGACGATGCTTGGCGGCGGCACGGGGCCCGCCACCGGCACGAACGCGACGACATGCACGCCGGGCCCCTGGCACATCCAGCGCATGATCGAGGCGGCCGACGCTTTCCCGATGAACCTCGGCTTCGCCGGCAAGGGCAACGCCGCGCTACCGGCCGCGCTCGTCGAGCAGATCGAGGCGGGTGCCTGCGCGCTGAAGCTGCACGAGGACTGGGGCACGACGCCGGCGGCGATCGACAACTGCCTCAGTGTCGCCGACGAGCACGATGTGCAGGTGATGATCCACACCGACACGCTCAACGAGAGTGGCTTCGTGGAAGATACCATCAAGGCGTTCAAGGGCCGCACGATCCACGCGTTCCACACCGAGGGTGCAGGCGGTGGACACGCGCCGGACATCATCAAGGTCGCCGGTCTGCCGAACGTATTGCCTTCGTCCACGAACCCGACGCGGCCGTTCACGGTCAACACCATCGACGAGCATCTCGACATGCTGATGGTCTGTCACCATCTCGACAGCGGCATCCCGGAGGACCTAGCGTTCGCCGAGAGCCGCATCCGCAAGGAGACGATTGCGGCGGAGGACATCCTTCACGATCTCGGCGCACTTTCGATGATGTCGTCGGACAGCCAGGCGATGGGCCGCGTCGGCGAGGTCATCATCCGTACATGGCAGACCGCAGACAAGATGAAGCGGCAGCGCGGACAATTGCCCGGCGAGCGCGGAAACGACAATGTCCGCGTGAAGCGCTACATCGCCAAGTATACGATCAATCCGGCTATCGCCCACGGCGTCTCGCGCCATATCGGATCGGTCGAAGCAGGCAAGCTCGCCGATCTCGTACTTTGGTCGCCAGCGTTCTTCGGCGTGAAGCCCGATCTCGTGATCAAGGGCGGATCGATCGCAGCCGCCTCGATGGGTGACCCTAACGCGTCGATCCCGACGCCGCAGCCGCTGCACTACCGGCCGATGTTCGGCAGCTTCGGCAAGGCGATCGCGCGAACATCTGTCACGTTCGTCTCGCGCGCGCTCGTCGAGGGCAAGCGCGGCAAGAGGCTCGGTGTGGAGAAGGAGCTGATCGCGGTGGAGAACGTGCGCGGCGGGATATCGAAGAAGTCGATGATCCATAACGACGCCACGCCCAGGATCGAGGTCGATCCGGAGACGTACCGCGTCACCGTCGACGGCGAGCTTGCAACGTGCGAGCCCGCGAAAGAGCTGCCGATGGCGCAACGCTATTTCCTTTTCTGAGGTCCAGATGCTGTGCGCGCAGTCGACATCGCGAGACAAGACGGTCATTCCTTTCGACGTCATCGTGCTGACGCACGAAGAGCGGCACCTGCGTCGGCGGGTGCTGACAATGCAGCATGGCGACGAAGTGCTCGTCGATCTGCCGCAGGCGAGGGTGCTGGCGCATGGGGAGCGGTTGCTGCTCGAGGACGGCCGGCACATCGAGGTGATCGCCGCCGAGGAGGACTTGATGGAAGTTCGCGCCAGCCCCGCCGTATCGCTTGCCGAACTCGCCTGGCACATCGGCAACCGCCACTTGCCCGCACAAATCGAGGACAGGCGTATTCTCTTGCCGCGCGATCACGTCATCCGCGACATGCTGCGTGGCCTCGGCGCTTGGGTGCGAAACGTCAGCGAGCCGTTCGAGCCGGTGCGTGGCGCGTATCATCGCCACGCGCAACCCCAATTGCGGGAGGATGCATCGTGAGCCCCGGCGTGCGCGAAGCGACGCATTCCAGATTTTCGCTCGAGTTGCATTTGTGGCTGTCGCCGTCTTTTCCCGTCGGAAGCTTTGCTTACAGCCACGGTCTGGAATGGGCAGTCGGCGGCGGCAGGGTGCATGATCGGGCATCGGCTGCGGCGTGGCTCGCGGATCTCGTGGCGCATGGCGCACCGAGAAACGACGCCATCATCCTGGCTCATGCCTGGCGGGCTGCCGAGGTGGGACAATCTGACGATATCGTCGAGATCAACGATCTCGCGTTGGCGATGGCTGGCTCGCGCGAACGCCTCCTCGAGACTGCGATGCAAGGCAATGCGTTCATGGCAACGGTGCTTGCTGCGTGGGCAGACGAAGCCATTGCCGGCCTGCGTAGCGCAGTCGTGGGCGACGTCGCCTATCCGGTCGCGGTTGGTCTGGCGGCAGGCGCCCGCGGGATCGAGATGCGCTCGACGATATGCGCGTTCGCCGCGGCGCAGATGCAGACGCTCGCCTCCGCGCTCGTAAGGCTCGCCGCTATCGGGCAGACGGATGCGCAGATGGTTCTGGCCGCACTCACGCCAGCAATATCATCGCTCGCCGACGAGGCGCCAAGCATCACGCTGGGCGAGCTGGGCGGCGCCGCATTCATGTCTGACATCGCCGCACTGGCGCACGAGACGCAGGAGACGAGGTTGTTCAGGTCATGAGGGCGAGCCACAACGGACCACTTCGCGTCGGCATCGGCGGGCCTGTCGGCGCGGGCAAGACGGCTCTGGTCGAGGCACTGTGCAAGCGGCTGCGCGACGAATTCAGCATCGTCGCGATCACCAACGACATTTATACACTGGAGGATGCGCAGATCCTGACGAGGTCGGGAGCGCTTCCGCCGGAGCGGATCATGGGCGTGGAGACCGGCGGGTGTCCGCACACAGCGGTCCGCGAGGACTGCTCGCTCAATCTCGCCGCCGTCGCGACGATGACCGCGCGATTTCCCGATGCGGAGATCGTGCTCATCGAATCGGGCGGGGACAATCTGGCAGCGATGTTCTCGCCGGAGCTCGCCGACCTCGCGATATTCGTGATCGACGTCGCGCAAGGCGAGAAGATCCCGCGCAAGGGCGGCCCCGGGATCACGCGCTCCGACCTTCTCGTGATCAACAAGACGGATTTGGCGCCGCACGTCGGTGCGCGGCTCGATGTAATGCGGGAGGACACGAAGAAAGCGCGCGGCGTCCGTCCGTTCGTGCTTTCCAATCTCAAGACAGGCGACGGCCTGGAAGAGATCGTCGCGTTTATTCTCCGGCGCGGCGGTTTGCAGGATTCCCGTTGAGCGCCCTACAACCTGGACAGCCTGGGCATCACCTCGTTGGCGAACAGACTTTGGGAGCGCAGCGCGCCCGGCGTGCGCAGACGGTCGGTGAAATCCTCGTAACCGGGCTTGTTGCGCAGTCAGTTGAGGTTGGCGAGGTGGAACTCGGCGGGGTTCCCGGCAAGGCGGTGGGCGTCGGCGTCGGTGTCGGCGAAGACGACCTGGCGGAGGCAGCCGAGAGCGGTGCCGCCTCGAACGTCGCAAGGTTCTCGGCCGCCATCCGCGTCGTTCCGTTGGCGGTGACGTGCATTCCCTGCTCACCGGCCGATGTGGAGCCCGTCTCGTTCGACGAGCCGCACCAGAAGGCGGGATAGGGCTTCTGAAGCGGCTTCAGAGCCAGCGGCACATCCTCGCAGGCGAAGGTCTCGCCGCCGGCGAGCCCGGCGAGGATGCACTTGTAGGCGTCGATGAAGAGGTCGCGGGATTCGTCGGAGGCGATCTTTCGATAATCGAGCTCGAACGGTGAGGCGCCGCGGCCAACGCCGACTTCGAGCCGTCCATGGCTCAAGTGATCGAGTATGCAGATCTCCTCGATCATTTTGAGCGGAGAGGTCAGGGTCGGGAGACAGACCAGGGGGCCGATCTTGATGCGGCTGGTCTCGCGGGCGAGTGCGCCCAGGAGAACCCCCGGCACCGGCACCATGTTGATCGGTGAGCAATGATGCTCAGCCAGTTGGATGGCGGAGAAGCGCGCGCGGTCGGCCGGCGTCCTCGATGTGATCGAACAAGCCGACTTGCATGAGCCTCCCCCGATGGATCGGGGGGGAAATGGTGTTTGGCGGCAACTTTAAGGGGAATTCGCGTCTCGAGCCACTGCAACTCGATCGCGAGAAAGCATGGCAGAAAGGCGGCTGCAGTCCGCCGGCTTGCCTTGCTGCGCAGTTTCGCATAACTGGGGCGAATAGGGCTCGCGGCGCTTGCCGCCGCATCAGTGCCCCGCCACCTATCCTCAGAGGCTGAAAATGGCAGACAAGGCCGCGCGCTCGCCGCGCAACATCGAGACGCGCAAGAAGAAAGCCAGCCGGGTCATCCCTCGCGCGAAGGTCACGCGGGTTCAGGGTAACACGGCCGCCGCCCGCAAACGTCTTAAGAAGATGTCTGGCATTGCCCGGGCGACAAAGGCGAAGGCTACCGCAGCCAAGGCCTGAAGTTTATCGTGTCGACGCGCCACGGGCGCCGCTTCGGCCGCCACGTCTGGCGAAGTCGGACGGCGGCTGCGCTTCCGGCTGCGCTTCTGCCCCGGAGCCGATAACGGACCATAGGCAGTGCCAGAGAGAAGTAGCGGAACCGGCGACATCTGCCGGGCAGCTTCCACTTTGTCCGCTGGCGCCGGTGCTCTCGCGGATGGCTGGGCGCGTTTTCGATTTCGGCGGCACGGCTCTGCCCTCCGGTGCCATGATCGTCATGCCCGATTTGGCAGTACATCAGGATCGCAAGTTGTGGACCGATCCCGGCCGCTTCGGTTCTGATCGCTTCCTTACGCAATCCGAGGCGAATCGCAGTTGATGCCGTTCGGAACCGGACCGCGCACCTGCATCTGGACGGCATTCGCGATGATCGAGGCGACGGTCATCCTGGCGACCCTGGTGCGCGAGGCGCGCTTCGCATGTGACGGCCGCAACGTTCCAGAGCCCTGGAGCCGTGCAAAATTGCAGCCTCGGGGTGGCTGCCGCTTCGCTTGGCGATGATCGACGGGGCCGCCAGGGCCAGACAGCAGCCCACTGCGCGCGCCGTGTCGGCAACGAGTTCAGATCTATCCGTGCTCGGCCTGCTGAAACGACGTTTCATACTAACGTATTAGTCGGGACTCCCGGATTGCGCATTTCGCTCGCGAAAATGGCGAATCGAGTGGCCAAAACGTGCGCTGGCAAGGCAGGCGTTAGTCGAAAGTAAGGCTGGGCGATCCTTACCGAACCCTTACAGAGTTCTCCAAGTGTCAGGCAACAGGCGGTCTATGACCGCTCGCTGCCAACCTTCGTGCGTTGAAGTCCGAAGCGACGGCGCAACCGCCGCGATTCACCGGGAGAGGAGCCAAGGAGAGAGCCATGCAACAAGATAGTAGTGGTGAAAGGCACTGGGCGCGAACCAGTACCTTGATGTGGATCATGCTCGCGCTGTGGTTCTTCTTCAGCTTCGTCATCCACTTCTTCGTCGGATCGCTCAATCAGATCAAGCTTCTCGGCTTCCCTCTCGGCTTTTACATGGCCGCGCAGGGTTCGCTGATCGTTTTCGTGGCGATGCTGTTCTGGTTCGCGAAAGCCCAGGACAAGATCGATCGCGAAGAAGGCTTTGCGGAAGACGAGTGAGGGGGAAGCCAATGTCATCAGAAGCCAAGGGTGGTGATTTCACCTCCAATCTCGGTCGGGTCTATGCGCTCTACACTGGAGGCTTCTTTGCCTTCGTGTTGCTCATGTATATCTGCGAGTTGTCAGGGGTGCCGCCGGTCTACATCGGCTACATGTTCGTCGCGTTCACGATCGGCGTCTATGCGCTGATCGGCATCCTGTCGCGCACGATGCAGGTGTCTGAATACTACGTCGCCGGCCGAAAGGTTCCGGCGTTCTACAACGGCATGGCGACGGCGGCCGACTGGATGTCTGCCGCATCGTTTATCGGTATGGCCGGCACGCTCTACGCCCTAGGCTACGACGGGCTTGCCTTTATCCTGGGATGGACCGGCGGTTACGTGCTGGTGGCGATCCTGATCGCGCCGTTCCTGCGCAAGTTCGGCGCCTATACCGTGCCGGACTTCCTGGCAGCACGGTACGAGGGCAACGCCGCGCGCATTTGCGGGATCATCGTTCTGATGGCCTGCTCGTTTACCTACGTCGTCGCCCAGATCGTCGGCACTGGCCTGATCGGCGCTCGCCTGCTGGGTATGCCGTTCGAGTTCGCGGTGTTCGTCGGCCTCGTCGGCATTCTCGTGTGCTCGATGCTCGGCGGCATGCGGGCGGTGACCTGGACCCAGGTCGCCCAGTACATCGTGCTGATCATCGCCTACCTCATTCCAGTGGTGATCCTGTCGACCCAGAAATTCGGCATTCCGGTGCCGCAGCTCACTTACGGCAGCGTTCTTTCCGAGATCGCCGCCAAGGAAGCCTTGCTCAACATTCCGGCTGCCGCCCTGCATGTCGCGCCGTTCACCCGGTACGACCCACTGAACTTCTTCGGCCTTATCTTGTGCCTCATGGTGGGTACCGCCTCTTTGCCGCACGTTCTTATGCGCTACTTCACCACCCCATCGGTGCGTGAGGCGCGCACGTCGGTGGCCTGGACGCTGCTGTTCATCTTCATCCTCTACTTCACGGCCCCGGCCTACGCCGCGTTCGCGAAGCTCGAAATTTACACCAACGTGCTGGGACAGCCCCTGTCGACGGTGTTCACGAGCGAAAGCCTCTCGTGGATGCGGTCGTACGGTAGGCCGGGACTGGCGCTGGTGCAGCTCTGCGGTGCTCCTATCGACACGCTGCAGGCGACCATTGCGGCCTGCGGCAAGCTCACGCCGGCGATCGCCAACCTGTCCGAGGCGACACCGATCGCGCACCGGATGTTTTCGATCGCGCCCGATGGCATCGTGATCTCGACGCCCGAAATCGCGGGGCTGCCGTATGTCGTCGCCGGCCTCGTTGCCGCCGGCGGTCTTGCGGCGGCGCTCTCGACCGCGGACGGGCTGCTGCTCGCGATCGCCAACGCGCTCAGCCACGACGTCTACTACAAGATGGTCAACAAGAACGCCACGACGGCTCGCCGTCTGGTCGTCGCGCGCGTCCTGCTGTTCGTCGTGGCCATCCTGGCGGCCTTCGTCGCATCGACGCGGCCTGACGATATCGTCGCGATGGTCGCCTGGGCGTTCTCGCTGGCTGCAGCTGGCCTGTTCCCGGCACTAGTGCTCGGGATCTGGTCCAAGCGTGTCAACAAGTACGGCGCCGTGTGCGGTATCCTGGCCGGGTTCTTCGCGACCCTCTTCTACCTGGTGATCACGCGGTACTACCCGTGGATCGGCGTCGAGTACTTCGGCATGTACTCGAACGTGAACCCTGTGACGGGGGCCAACCTGGTCGACGTCGTCAAGCTCAAGGCGGAGAACGCGGCTCTCTACTTCCAGAACGTCGTCGCCGTCTCCCATCCGATGGCGAACCGCGTCGGCTACTTCAGTGTGGCAAACATCTCGGCGGGCCTGTTCGGCCTGCCGGTCGGCTTCATCGTCATGTACCTCGTGTCGCTGGTCACTCCGGCGCCGTCGAAGGAACTGCAGAACTTCATCGACGAAGTTCGCCGTCCGCGCGGCAAGCAGATGATGGAAGAGAAGACGAGCTGATCGCGGATCGCCGTCTGCGATATCGGAACCGCGAGAGGGCAGGGCAGTTCGCCTTGCCCTCTTGCATTTGGCCCTCATTCTTCTTTTTGCCCTGAACGGAAACCGCCTCTTGCGGCGTGCGAAGCTCTGGCGCACAACTCAGGCCACGTCTACTCCCGACAAATGCGAGCGTCATGACGTCACCCAATGATCGATAGCTTCTGGACCTTTCAGGTTCCCAACCTGCTGATCGCGATGGCGATGTACAGCGTGCTCGCCCGCTTCGTGTTGTCGCTGATCTTTCCGATCGGCAGCGACGTGGTCATCATGCGCGTGTTCGAACAGGTGACCGAGCCCGTCGTGCGGCCGGTGCGGGCAATGACGCCGCAGATCGTGCCCGAGCGCGTGATCTACCTGTTCACTTGTCTGTGGCTGTTTGCACTGCGCATAGGGCTCTATATCGTGATGCGCATGTACGGCCTCGTTCCATCGATCGCAGGGTGACTACCATGGACGACATGCAGCAGCGCGAGACGATCCTCAAGAAGGACATGATGCTCGTCGGCATTCTGGGTCTCGCCGTACTCAACGGCATGCACTTCTCGCCCTGGTACGACGGCGCCTTTCTGCTGGCCAAGCCATTCCTCGAAGTCAGTTTTTGGATCACCTCGCCGATCATCGCCTTCTACCTGACCTCGCTCGCGCTCTCGACGCTGTCGGTCATGATCGCCGGCATTCCGGCAGCCATTTTCGAGCGCGTGACCGGGCGGGCCCAAAGCGATGTGGCGTCGCTCTACGTCTGGCTCGGGGCAATGGTGATCATCACAATACCTGCGCTCATCGCCGCCTCCCAAGCGACGCGGCTGCCGGGCTGATCGGTCGTTCTGACCGATACGTCTGCCACTTCACGCAGGTTGCCGGTTCAGGCGCCCGAATTGCTGGGGGGGGCTGGCGCGTTCCGCTCTCGGCCAGTCATCGTTGACTACGCCCGCCAATTAGCTCGGGCTGAGCCGCTGCCAGCTGCGGTTGTCGGTGGACATCGGAGCCGGCGGCGGTCAGATTTGAGCCAACCCAATCATTTCCCGCAAGGAACCCCCATGGCTGCTTCCGCTCCCTACGCCGATCTGCGCGAGTTCATCGACCGGGTCGAGGCGCTCGGTGCGCTGCGGCGCGTTCCTGGCGCCGACCCGAACCTCGAGATCGGTGCGATCACCGAGGTCGCGGCCGGGCGGCCGGATTGTCCCGCGCTGCTGTTCGAGGCCATCAAGGGCGCGCCCGCGGGCTTTCGCATCATGACCAACGCGACCACGACGCCGCAACGCGCGGCGCTGGCGCTCGGCATCGATCCGACATTGTCGCCGCTCGATGCGCTGAAGGCGTGGAAGGGGCGGCGCGGCGAGCTGAAGCTGCAGGAGCCACGCGCCGTGGAAAAAGGGCTGTGGCAGGAGAACAGGGTGGAGGGCGCCAGCGTCGATCTCGGCCGGTTTCCCGCACCTCACTGGCACAAGGGCGACGGTGGCCCGTTCATCGGGTCAGGCTCGATCGTCGTCATGCGCGATCCGGATACCGGCTGGGTGAACGCCTCGATCTACAGGCTGCAGGTGCACGGCAAGGACCGCATCACGGTGCAGTTCGATCACCAGGGCCGGCACGGGGCGATCATCGCGCGGAAGTGGTGGGAGAAGGGCAAGCCGTGTCCCGTCGCCGTCGTCAACGGCCCGGACCCCGCCCTGTTCATCGCCGGGTTCGAGTATCTGCCCGAGGGCGCTTCCGAGTTCGCTTTCGCCGGCGCCATCAAGGGCCAGCCGATCGAGGTAGCGCCAGGGCCGCTGACCGGCCTGCCGGTGCCGGCGCGCGCCGAGCTCGTGCTCGAGGGACATATGCATCCCGGTGAGACCCTGCCCGAAGGACCGTTTGGCGAGTTCACCGGCTACTACGCGTCCGAGAAGCGCCCCTCGCCGGCTATGCGGGTGGAGGCGATCCATTGGCGGACCGATCCGATCCTGCTCGGCTCGCCGCCGATGAAGCCGCCGCGGTTCCACTTCGGGCTGCCGTTCCGCGCCGCCAGCATGTGGAGCCAGCTCGAGAACGACGGCGTCACGGACGTCGTCGGCGCGTGGCAGCACGTCGCACAGCTGATGACGGTGATCGCCATCAAGCAGCGCTACGCGGGTCACGCCAAGCGCGCGGGACTGATCGCGGCCGCGCAAAGCTACATGGGCCGCGTAATCGTGATCGTGGACGACGACGTGGACCCGTCGAACCTCGCCGATGTGATGTGGGCGGTGACGACGCGGTCGGAGCCGTCGGAGCAGGTCGACATCGTGCGCGGCGCCTGGTCGTCCGCGCTCGACCCTCGCATCGCGCCGGAGGCCCGCGCGAAGGGACAGACATCGCATTCCAAGATGATCATCGACGCCTGCATCCCATTCGGAATGCTGGAGACCTATCCGAAGACCTCGGCCATCAGTCTCGCAGAGGCCAAGGATATCGAGGCGAAGTGGGGGAAGGTGATCGCGGGCAAGGGCTGATGGCTTTGGTCACGCGCAGTGCATCGAAAAACCAGATGCTCGTGCCTTCGTCGGGCAGTTGGTTTGGAGGTATGCGCGCGCAGGGTTGGTGTCGCGGCTGCGCGCAAGCAAAAGTGTGATACCGGCCCGCCGCCTCGACGCTCCGGTCAATCCTTCGGTGGGCCGACACCAACAGCACTCATCAGATCTCCATTCCCAGCGCCTTGGCCACGGTGAACAGATCCTTGTCGCCGCGGCCACACAAGTTCATGACGAGCAGGTTAGACTTGGGCAGCTTCGGCGCGAGCTTCATGACGTAGGACAGCGCGTGGGCGGGCTCCAGCGCAGGGATGATACCCTCCTCGCGTGTGCAGACCTGCAGCGCCTCGAGCGCTTCCTTGTCTGTCGCGTAGACGTACTTCACGCGGCCGGTGTCCTTCAGCCAGGAATGCTCGGGGCCGACGCCGGGGTAATCGAGCCCGGCCGAGATGGAATGGCCTTCCAGGATCTGGCCGTCCTCGTCCTGGAGGAGATACGTCCGATTGCCGTGCAGAACGCCGGGCTTGCCGCCGTTCATCGAGGCGGCATGGCCATTGGGCACCTCGAGACCGTGGCCGCCCGCCTCGACGCCCCAGATTGCGACGCTGGCGTCGTCGAGGAACGGGTGGAACAGTCCGATCGCATTGGAGCCGCCACCGATACAGGCCACGAGCGTGTCGGGCAGGCGTCCCTCGGCGGCCATCATCTGCTCGCGCACCTCGTCGCCGATGATCGACTGGAAGTCGCGCACCATCGCCGGATAGGGATGAGGACCCGCTGCCGTGCCGATCAGATAGTAGGTGTTGTGGACG